>NZ_JBADWU010000087.1:0-5630 GCF_056203535.1 Candidatus Limimorpha sp.
ATATGGGATAATCGTATCATTTGAGCAATAATAATCCCCTGTCATTTCAAAATGATTTGGGTATGCTGTGGCAGCAATGGTATATTCTTTATCATTATGCTTTATTACGTCAGCTACAGTTTCAGGAGCTCTTTTCTGAGTGCCGATTGCTCTTTCCCATATCAGGTTGCCTTGGTCATCTGTCCTAAACACCCAAATCTTACTTTGCATATGCTCATTATTATACTGAAGATTATGAGTGCTCACCACATCGCCATCCAAGGATTTGGTGGTCCCGAACACGGTGAAGCCGCCGTCTTCGTTCTGGAAAACCTTTTTAGCAGATTCATTGCCTGCTCCGCCATAGCAGCGGCTCCAGAGGATGTTGCCTTCAAAGTCGGTCCTCATAAGCCAGATGTCTCTGGTTCGTCCATAGGCTGGAAGGTTGTTGATATAACCCAGATGGTAGCCGGCACCTTCGAGGTCGCCATCTTCCGATTCCGTATATCCAGCAAACAGATAACCATCGCTCAATTCTGCAATGCAACTAAAACCATCTTCCTCTTCTCCACCATAGCAGCGGCTCCAGATGATTTCGCCAACTTCACTCAGTTTCGTGATGATGGCATCATATTTTATTCGGTTGCAACTCGCAACATTTCCATTGCCAAGGGCATAACCCGCAATTGAAACCAGCACATTCCCATTTGACTCTCCAAATAAACATGCCGGCATTTCCATCCCTTCCGAACCAAGCATAACCTCCCATTCCTGTTCGCCTTCGCTATTGATTTTCACCACCCATGCATCATTCATGCCGTAATATTCTCCACCTGGCCCACACGGCCATTGAACATAAGCAGTTGCAACCACTCCTCCATCTGAAGTTGATGACACATAAGGAATCCCCGCTACGCCTTTTTCGGCATTGCCGGCCTGTGCAACCCATTCCAGACTTTCATAATTGCTGTATCTTCTCACTTCTATCATTGTTTTTTCAAATTGATTATTGTTGCATCCGACCAAATAGAATGAATTGCCATTGCTTTTCAAGACCCCTCTGGATGTTGGGTCAAAACGAGGCAAGCATTCTTCCCCAACAAGTTCTCCAAATTCGTTGATTTCGATAAACCATCCACGACCATAATCTTCAAAGTGGCAGCCAACCATACCGCTTTCCTCACCTACTTGACCAATGATATAATACCAACCTATTTCATTTTGAATAATTCCAAGTGTTTGATCGGTTTCCATACTTCCGTAACATTGCTGCCAGTCTATGCGAATTTGTGCAAAAAGTATTGTGGAATTAAGCAACAACAAGAGGACTATTATAGGTTTTGCTTTCATGACAATGAAAAATTAAATAGCAGTCTTGGCAGATTATTCTGCCAAGACTGCAAAATTATTAATTATTTTGCAACAACCAACTTTTCCGTTTGGTAATATTCACCACATAGAATTGTTATGGTGTAAACACCATTCGAGAGTTCTCGCAGGTCAAGAACCTTCTGGCCAACATTCCCATTTAATTGACCATACATGACTTTTTCGCCAAGCGAATTTACAATTTCAACAGCTGCTGTTTTGGCATCGCCAGGCAAAGTGAAATCGATGGCTGCCCATGTGGTGGCTGGGTTAGGGTGTACCTTCATTTGCAGCGGCACCACTTTTGGCTGTTCCTCTATGCCTGTCGGGTCGTCGTAGTTGAAGATGTCCGTGATGTGGAGGACCCAGTAACTTGAATAGGCACAAAGAGAAGCATAATTTGAGCAATTGAAATCACCGGCATAAACTCCGTCGAATCCTTCTGCTGTGGCTGCTATTGTGTAAGTGACATCATCATGTTTTATGACATCTCCTATATAGATTGGTATGTTAACATAGTGCCCTAATGCCTTTTCCCAAAGCATATTCCCATCTGCATCTATGCGGAACACCCATATCTTTCGGCCAACTTCAGGCTGATGCGGGTGCATGTTGCTTGTGCTTGCCACATCGCCGTCCAACGACTCCGTTGTGCCAAACACGGTGAAGCCGCCATCCTCGTTCTGAAACACCTTGAGCGGGAACTCGTGTCCCGTGCCGCCATAGCACTTGCTCCAGATGATGTTGCCATCAAAATCTGTCTTTATCAGCCAGATGTCGCAAGTCTTTCCGTAAAATTCATCGCCATGAGGATAACCTAAATGATACCCTGCACCTTCGGCATCGCGGTCGTCCGATTGCGTATCGCAGAGCAACAGCAACCCGTCATCCAGTTCGAGAGCCTGATAGATTTGGTCGTCCTCGCTTCCTGCATAGCAGCGGTTCCATAGCACCTGCCCGTTGCCGTCCAATTTCACGAGAAGACCGTCGTACATGTCTGTCGTCTGAGGCGTGCAAGCCGTTATAGAACCGTTGTTTCCTGGCCGGCCGCACATCGATACATAATAGCCGCCATCGGAGGCAAGCGTGATGGCACCCTGATATTCAAAATCATTTGTCCCTATAGTTGTTTCCCATTCGAGATTGCCAAGGCTGTCGACCTTCACCACCCACACGTCATACGATCCATAGTAATTGCTGATGTCGCCACCAGACCATTGCGTGGTGATGTTGGCTATGACACCACCGTCCAAAGTGATTGCGCCATGGGGGAATGTCCAAAATGGGCGGTTTTTATCTCCGAAATTTTTCGACCAGACAATTTCAGCATCAGAATTGAAACTCGTTATGTTCAATTGTTTTAAATTGTTATTGTTCAATGCCCATCCTATAGAAATGAAATCATCTCCAGAACCTTTGAATATTCCGCCAAGATCACTAAAAACCAGACTGTCCACACAATACTCTCTTTCCATAGTTCCTTCATATGCTATGCCAATGAGCCATGTGCTCGAACTTATATCACAAGTGACCATGCCATTTTGCTCCATAACGGCACCAGCCACCCAGTATCCATCTTTTTTTTCAATAATTCCTCTTGCTTCGTCTCGTCCCATGCTCCCGTAACATTGCTGCCAGTCTATGCGGATTTGGGGAAAGCAAAGGCTGTTAATCAAAGTAATGGCTAATATCAAAAACAATTTTTTCATGATAAATGCTATTTTGCAGCAGCAGGTCTTGGGCAAAAGCCCAAGACCGTAACTGCAAAGTTAATGAATCATTTTGTAATGACAAGTTTTTTTGTCATAGAATATTCGCCGCAAACAACGGTGCAAATATAAACGCCATTGGCAAGTTCTCTTAAATCTAGCACTTTTTGACCAACGTTGCCGTTCAATTGCAATTGCAGTACATTGTTGCCAAGATTGTCCGTAATATTGAACATTGCCGTTGTTGCATTAGTTGGTAGTGTAAAATCAATAGCTGTCCATGTCGTGGCTGGGTTAGGTTTAACATCAATGCTCAAACCCATTGCCATGCCATACGATTGCGAATCAATGTTTTCAGCATACCCTCCTCTTTCGTTGCCAGGATAAGGCACTACAGGACATTCTTCGAAATGATAGCGGTAGGCTCCTTCCAAAATGGATTGTGCCATGTGTTTGGGCGTGCCATTACTTCCGTAAGCTATTGTTTCAACCAAGGCAATTTCCGTGCTGTCCATCTGCATGGTGTTTCGTCCCTCATTGTAGAGGTTGCGATAAAGTCTCAGCAGTTCCATGTAATCGTCATGGGCATCCAAATCATCGCCTTCAAGATGGTAGAGGCTTGGCAGCATGTCGGCAAGCGAGAATGCCGTGTTGAAGTCGCCTTCAGCCATATAGGTTGAGATGATTTCACGGTCGGAGGCGATGTCGTTCATGTTGGACAACCAGCCGCGCAATTCGTCCACATCGACGACACTGTCATTGAGAATGCTGCGCACCATGTCGGCAGCAGCCAGACGGTAGTCGTGCGAATAATTCGCCATCTGGTTCAGCAGCACAGTCTTGTAGGTGGTGCCGCTTGCCATCTGTTTCAGAATGTCTGTCATGTATTGCGGCAGTGGATGCGTCTTGTTTTCCACATAACTGATAATGTCGCTTTTCCTTAGCTCATCGGGATTTGAGGCAAGAATTTCGAACAGGACGGATTCGGTGAAGACGTCATCGCGGTCGGCGGCTTCTTTCAGCACTTCTTCCGAAAGGTAAGGTGAAGCGCCAAGCAGTTTGGCACGCAAATTCCACATGTCGTAGGATGAAGCGGTACGGATGTCAGCCACCGTGCTGTGGGTGCTGCCGCCATCGGTGAGGCGGTCGTAGAGGTTCTTCACACTATTGTAAGTCGAATAGGCATTGTAGTAATCCGTTTCGCGCTGATGCTTTTGGGTATCTGATAGCACCGGAGTTGAGCCGCCATTACTACTGCCGCCACCGTTGCCGTAGTGTGGCGGGCAATTGTCAGTTTGGGTTGTGGCGGAAACAAAAACTTTATCATTAAAGTTTATAGGTTCTTCATTTTCAACATCGTCTTGATAAAAATACTCCAAATTGTGAAAACCTCCATTATAAAAATGGTAGCCACCAATGCTGAAAGTGTTGTCAGCAGCCATAAGTTTCCCTCCTTGTTCCGAATTTATATCTGTCGTATAAAGATTACTTCCTTCTTTTACATAAAAATCAATAACATTCAATGTGTTCTGATTGCAGCGATATTCAAGCCCATTGTTACTATTTTCTCGATTATCACCAATAGCTAGATTGCCGCAATACAATGATTCAAAATCGTTTTGGTAAATTTGTGTTTCTGAAGTGTTGGAATCTTTCACCACGATTCCGAAACTGTCATCGGGGCATATTTGGGCTGGTTCAAAATGGTTGTTTTCGATGGCGAAGTCGTTGATGCCTTCCGCATAAATGCCCATAGCGCAGTCTGAGTCGCCACGGCCAACGGCAAAATTGCAGTTTATGATGGTGGGATAGCCGGTAGCCCGCGCAAAGACCCCACAATCGTTGTTTGCAAAGTCAGTGTTCTTTATGGTGAAAGAATGTACTGGACACGAAAAATCGCGTAATGCTTCAACACCCATATACAAGCCATCGAATACAGCTTGCCTTATGAGATTTGAATGGAGGTCGTAGCTGCTGTTAATGCTGAAACTTGCATCGTGGGCTAGCAAGCCTTTCGCCCATGTCGCGACATGGCTGTTCGGGTTTCTCAGTATAAACTCGCAGCCGTTGAATGTAATTCCCTTAACCTTGGAAAGCTTCACATGTTCGTAGAATGGTTCTGTGCCGATGAAATCGCCATTCACCTCAAACCTGCATCTTGTAAACGATGAATTATAGTTTAATTCCGTTCCGGTAGCAGGGTTGTTGTCGGGATAGTAATAAAGGTATTCTTCAATTCTTACACCCTTAGCATTGTTTATGAAGTTCGCATCCGTCGCCTTGATAATTCCTCCAGTAGTCTGATAATCCCAAGGGTCCCATAAGTCGACACCCACAATGGCATTGCTGATGGTTGCGCCATTCTTCATTTCAAGATAGCCCTGCTTGTATTTCCTGTTGTGGCTGCCTTGGTCCAAGTTCTTGTTGCCCCACACCTGCACGCCTTGCCACATGCCCCTGTCGGTTTCGGGCAGCTTGTCGAAAGTGCAGCCGTCCATGGTGAGCATTCCCGTAGGCTCAATGTAAATCTTCACATCTTCGGGCGAATAGATGTCGTCCCACATGGTCAGGTCG
>NZ_JBADWU010000088.1:0-3907 GCF_056203535.1 Candidatus Limimorpha sp.
ATATGGGATAATCGTATCATTTGAGCAATAATAATCCCCTGTCATTTCAAAATGATTTGGGTATGCTGTGGCAGCAATGGTATATTCTTTATCATTATGCTTTATTACGTCAGCTACAGTTTCAGGAGCTCTTTTCTGAGTACCGATTGCTCTTTCCCATATCAGGTTGCCTTGGTCATCTGTCCTAAACACCCAAATCTTACTTTGCATTTGCTCATTATTATACTGAAGATTATGAGTACTCACCACATCGCCGTCCAAGGATTTGGTGGTTCCGAACACGGTGAAGCCGCCGTCTTCGTTCTGAAATACTTTTATAGGATAATCATCTCCTGTACCACCATAGCACTTGCTCCAAATAATGTTGCCTTCAAAGTCGGTCTTCATCAGCCAGGTATCAGCAGTCCGGCCTGCCCACTGATTTCCATTATGATAGCCCAAGTGATAACCTGCACCCTCAAAGTTACCATCGTCAGATTCCGTCTCTCCAGCAAACAGATAGCCATCAGACAATTCAGTAATACAATAACATCTTTCTTCTTCGTTTCCACCATAACAGCGGCTCCAGATGATTTCGCCATCTGCACTCAATTTTGTAATTATGGCATCATATAAGGGTCTGTTGCAACTTGCAACATTACCCTCACCAAAAGGATATCCGACTATTGAGACTATAAGATTTCCATCCGAATCACATATTATTGTCAATGGCAACTCTTCTCCTTCGCTTCCCAATGTGGTTTCCCACTCCTGCTGCCCTTCGCTGTTTATCTTCACCACCCATGCATCATCCATTCCGAAATATTCCCCGCCTGGGCCACATGGCCATTGGGTGAAGTGGGTAACGACTACCCCTCCGTCAGGTGTTGTGGCGGAATATCCCGTAGTCACAAAATTCTTTAATGAATCTCCGGCTTGGGCAGCCCATATCAGGTTTCCGCTATAGTCATATTTTCGCACTTCAATCACATTGTGGATGTATTGAACTTCACCTAATCCAACAAGGTAGAAAGAATTGTTTTCCCCATGCTTTAGGCCTTGATAGTTTGCTCCGAAATGGTTGATACATTCTTCTCCGATTAGTTCACCCATATCATCAATTTCAATAAGCCAACTATGAACGGAAGAATTATAACTGCAATCAACCATCCCACTTTGTTCTCCAACTTTACCGACAACATAGAACCCACCACTTGAATTTTGAATAATGCCATACGCGTTGTCAGTTTCCATACTGCCATAGCATTGCTGCCAATCGATCCTTATCTGTGCTGGCAGCATTGCAGAATTGAGCAATAGCAATAAAATCAATATGAATTTTGCTTTCATGGCGATGAAATTTAAATAGCGCTCTTGGCAGATCTGCCAAGAGCGCAAAAATACATATTATTTCGTTACGATCAGTTTTTCCGTCAGATAGTACTCACCACACAAAACAGTGACGGTATAGACACCATTTGCAAGTTCTCGCAAATCAAGCACCTTCTGGCCAACATTAGCGTTTAATTGGCTTTGCATGACTTTTTCGCCAAGCGAGTTAATGATTTCAATGGCTGCAACTTTTGCATCGCCAGGCAAAGTGAAGTCGAGAGCAACCCAAGTTGTGGCAGGGTTGGGCTTGACAGCAATCGAGAGGCCCATGGCTCGGCTTAGGTCTTCCTGCGAATAGCCTGGTAAAACACCTCTACTGGGAGCCTGGAAATCCAATTCGGGACATTCGTCAAAATGATAACGTTCATTGGTAGCTTCGAGCAACGACTGCGCCATGTATTGTGGCAGTCCTGTACCATTGACAGCAATGTCTTCCACATCTTCAGCCTCGCTTTCCGTAAGTTGCAAAGTGCTGCGTCCGTCATTATGCAAGTTGCGGTACAAGCCAAGCAGCTCCATGTAGTCATCATGTTCGGCCAAGGCCGTTGCATCAAATTCATAAAGCGTAGGCAGCATGTTGGCCAACGAGAAGGCCGTGCCGAAATCACCTTCAGCCATATAGGTGGAAATGATTTGGTGGTCGGCCGACAGGTCGTTCATGTTGGCCAACCAGCCACGGAGTTCGGCCATATCGACAATGCTGTCGGCCATGATGCTGCGCACCATGTCGGCAGCGGCTTGGCGGTAGTCGTGGCGACTGCTTGCCATGCTGTTCAGCAACACGGTCTTGTAGGTAGTCGTTCCCGTTGAAAGCTGACGCAAAATGTCAACCATATATTCGGGCAAGGGGTGCTCCTTGTCTTCAACATACTTGATGATGTCGCCCTTTCTCAACTCATCGGGGTTGGAAGCCAGAATCTCAAAAAGGATGGATTCGGTGAAGACATCATCGCGGTCGGCGGTTTCCTTCAGCACTTCTTCCGAAAGGTAGGGCGAACTGCCCAACAGCTTGGAGCGGAGTTCCCACATGTCGGACGGCATGGCCGACCTGATGTCGGCAACGGTGCTGTTGGTGCTGCCACCATCGGTCAAGCGGTCGTAAACGTTTTTCACACTATTGTAGGTGTTCAAGGCATTGGCATAGTCGGCCTGGCGCTGCTGCTTCTGGGCTGTCGATAATACAGGTGTGCTTGAACCATTGTGAGCATTGCCACCGCCACCATAGTGAGGTTGGCAAGTGTTGGCCTGAGATGATTTTTCATTGACAAAAACCTTCGACCCATTGACAATATGCGGATAAACATCATCACCACTATACTGATAAACATAGTAATGAACCGTGTTGTTACCACCATTATAGAAGTTGTAAAGTAAATTGCTGCTTTCGTTGTTTGGGCTAAAGGTGTTTTGGGCAGCCGTAACAAGATTCCCTTGGTTTTGCTGGATGTCGGTATTCTCATCAACGTATTTTACATAAAAATCAACGACATTGTCAGCGTTTGAGTTGCAAATATATTCGATGCCTTGAGAATAATCAAGATGTTTGTGGTTGTTTCCCCAAGCGAGGTTGCCGCAATAGAGGCCGTCAAAGTCATTGAGATACACTTGGTTGCCTTCGGTTTGCGAATCCTTGATGATGATGCCGAAGTTGTCGTTGGTGCAATCAGGTGCCTTCGTGATGCTGTTGCCTTCAACAACAAAATTGCCGATGCCTTCTAACTGAATGGCAGCCGAGCAGCTGTACCAATTGTCCAACCCTATGCTAAAGGTGTTATTCAAAATGACAGGCTCATTTGCGGCACGTCCAAAGATACCATAGTCGTTGTTAATAAATGTAGAGTTCTTGACGGTGAATGCAGGTGCCAATGATTCTCCCGATTCCAATGCCTGCACGCCTCTGAAGAAACCATTGAAGGTAGAGGGCTTGTGGGTTGCGCCTTGGGTGTAGCCGCTTACGGTGAAGCCGGCGTTGTAGGCGGCAATGCCCTCGGTCCAGTCGGAGATGTTGGCGTTTACGCATTTCAGGCCGAAGTCGCAGCCGTAGAACTTCACGCCACGCACGTTGGCCAGATCGACATGCTTGTAGAACAAGGCATCGGGGCTGCCGATGTAGCCATCGCCCACGCTGAACTCGCAATTCCTGAACTGGGCAAGGTAGTCGCGGCTCATGCCGTTCACTTTATTATCGTAATTCAAGGCATGAACGGCTTTCGTATTATTGATGAAATGCGCGTTGGTGGCATGAATGATGCCGCCCATCGAATTCCAGTCGCCGGGATGCCACAATTCTACGGCACAGCGGGAGTTCTGGATGGTTGCGTCGTTTTTCATCACAAGCACACCTTGCTTGTATTTGCCATGTTCGGGCATCTGGTTCTCGTTAAAATTGCCCCATACCTGCACGCCTTGCCACATGCCCCTGTCGGTTTCGGGCAGCTTGTCGAAAGTGCAGCCGTCCATGGTGAGCATTCCCGTAGGCTCAATGTAAATCTTCACATCTTCGGGCGAATAGATGTCGTCCCACATGGTCAGGTCG
>NZ_JBADWU010000089.1:0-41594 GCF_056203535.1 Candidatus Limimorpha sp.
CAATCTCTAACCTTTCATTATTATTTTATATTTTATATAAAATGTTGCTAATTTACTATTTATCAATGTGATAAAAACATCAATTCATTCCTAACCGTACTATTTGTTCATATCGGCACACGTTGTAAACCAGATTGGTCAAGGTGTTCCTCGCGGCATTCCGCGCGAAGTCGATCAAGCGGGTGAACATCCCGTGCAGGTTCAGCTCGCAGTAGCCGAACACATGCTCCACTCGCACCCTCGTCCTGGAATTCTTCTTGTTGGCCTTTCTCTTCTTATCCTCCTCAGCATCGTCATCTTCCGCGTTCCAAAGTTCGCCGCCGCGACCATCCTTTATGGCCATGTTCTCTTCGCGCGTGTTGCGCTGGCGGGGGACTTCCACGAAACTGCCGTCTATTATCACGCCCTGGCTCATTATCAGGTTCTTCTCCCGCAGGAATCTGTCGAAGTCGGCAAAGAGTCTGTCATGGAGCGCTTTCCTTGTCAGCTGCTCCCTGAACGCCCAGATGGTCCTGGCATCGGGCACCTTGTCTCCGCTTGCCAGGCCTAGGAAGCCCCTGAAACTTGTGCGGTTAACTATCTGGTATTCGGCCTGCTCGTCGCTCAGGTTATACATGCGTTGCAGCACAAGGATCTTGAACATCAGCACATAGTCGTACGGTTTTGCACCAGCTTTCGTCAGACGCTCACGGTACAAGCCTGTCTCCAATGTCTCACGGAACATCTCGAAATCAACCGTTTCCGAAAGCCTCTCAAGTGGATTCCCTAATGCGGACAACATGGATGTCCTCTCTTCCGAATCAAATAATCCTTGGTTGCCAAGCTTTCTGTATGCCCTTTTGCATGTGTCCATTTTCTCTTCAAATTTTCGGCAAATATACAAATATTTATCTGAATATCAAAGAGTTTTATTTAGAAATGCCCAAGAATTTAAGAAAATATAATGCTTTTGATAAAAACAACAAATTGATAACATGAACAACATTGAAGAAGGTCTAAAACGACGCATTGGTTCTAACTATTTGATTGGCTGCTTTACTATCAAAAAAGATGGGAGAACCTGTTTCACTGATATTCGTGGTGGAGAGGGGGATTTGGTCAACATACCTTCTTTGGGAGATGACCTAGAAATCGGATACACAGGAAAACCTCTTGAGGTTGGTGTGTTTTATTCTTTCAACTGGCATCTCTCTGATGGACTGTATTATTTTCTTCTCTTCTATTTCATTTATGAAGTATTTTGCCTGAAATCCTATGACTTCATCATCTATTCTGATAGTGTCGGTCTCATTGCCTGCATGGTAACTTACTATATTGTAATTTCCTATAACGATGACAAACGTATCAATTCCTATTTATCACCCACAAACCATTCTTAGCACTGCCTTGTCGTGTGAGCACATTGAGCTCACGCAGTTTTTTTATCTGTTTCTCAACGGCTCGCTTCGTGATGCCTAGGTTATCTGCTAAATCTTGGGCGGTCATTGCTGGGTTGGAGTTGAGGGAAAGGAGAAGTTGCTTCTCGTTATCACCGAACTTTACACCGAACTTTACACCGAACTCCTTGCCGAATGTTATACCGAACTGCTTATCAAGTGGTGACTCATTAGGATTATAGTCCGGCTGCTCCGTGCCCTGGTGCGACTTGAGTGTTTTAAGTATCTCTTCGAGCATGAAATCAATAAAAGGACCTGAATCAGCCTTCGCTGTGCTTTGGGCTATGGCAGCGTAGTAAGCCTCTTGATTAGAATATACCATATTTTCGACAGGAAGATGCGCAAACAACGGATTCAATCTGCCCAATATAAGCGATTGCCACAAACGGCCAGTACGACCGTTTCCATCCGAGAATGGATGAATGAATTCAAACTCGTAGTGGAACACACATGAACGAATGAGCAGATGGTCGTCAGCCTTGGCGAGCCATTCGAACAAATCATCAATCAGCTGCGGTACACGTTCTGCTGGCGGAGCCATGTGAACAAGCCCCGTATCAGAGAACACGCCAACACCACCCCTGCGGAACTTGCCGGCATCGTCGACGAGAGCCATCATCATTGTGCCATGCGCACGCAACAAATACTTCACACTGAAAGGATTCAGCGAATTGTACATGTCGTATGTGGCAATGGCGTTCTTCACTTCCTGTATCTGGCGCAGTGGCGCCACAACTGTCTTGCCTTCTATGATGTCGGCCACCTGACCTTCGCTCAGTTTGTTGCCTTCAATGGCAAGTGAAGAGTGGATGGTTTTGATACGGTTCGCCTTACGCAGACGCAATCCGTCGCTTTGCTCCAACCGAATGGCAAAGCGTTCCATCTGCGCAGAAATCTCTGCTATCAGATTGATGGCTGTCGATGATATGGTGAATGGAGGTGTATACATAGCTCTGTCTAGTTTTTACGTTTTGCCATGAAAGCGAATTATTCATCGCCGTATTTAAGTATCAAAAGTATGAACGATATGGACGCAATGTACCTTTCTTATAATGTAATCAATAAATAAATTGCAAATATAACAAAAAACATTGCTATCTGGTTAAGTAATGATTAAAAAATAAGTTGTAATGATGCAATTGCTTAAATGACATAATATGTGTGATTTATACTTTAATATCGTCTCACGTTATTTTTTAAGCGTTAATTAGTTAAGATTTTCAGGGAGATTTTCAGTTAGGATTTTGAGGGCTTAGCCCGACCCAAAGAAGAATCGTAGAAACATTTTCAGCAAGATTCTCAGTTGGGATTTTTGTTGGAGATTTTTTCAAAAATCCTTCTGAAAATCCATACTTAAAATCCTGCTAAAAATAATCGAAGGCTTTCGCTATTTTGGGGTCGCTTCGCTCAAAATCCCTACTGAAAATCCTGCAAAAAATCCTTACTGACGTTTCCGGATTGCTAAACTGTGAAAAAGAAGAACGACCATCCATTATGTGTGATTTATACTTTAATATCGTCTCATGTTATTTTTTAAGCGTTACTAAATATGTACTTTTGCCAATGCTATTTTTATTTTGATGCATTGCTAACTGACAAAACCGCTTCCATCAAAAATCCATCTATGAAAATCACTTTTTCGACATTGGTTACAGTGAAATGCCTTTCAGATGCTATTTCAGTTACACCTTCTTTGTCAGATCAATACTGTCCATATTCTTTTTGTTTCCTTAATGATTTCGGAACGCAAATCTTCCATTCGTTATCGAAGGCATCACAATCTTCATCAGCCGACAGGTAACACACATTACAGCCAATCCTTTCCTTGCAATGCTTGAAAAAGTTGTCTGACAATCCAAGTCCATCGTTGAATTGTGAAAGAAGAAAACCTGCCCGTTGATAGGTGCTCAGCCGCGATTTCCGGGTGTTGTAGCAAACGTTTTCTGTCGATTCAATATCCTGATACACGACTACTTAAAATTTGACGCAAAAATATCAAATATTGATATAGTTGCGTGTGTTTTTAAGTTTTATTTCCTACAAGATTCATCATTTCTGTGAATTGAGCAGTTCCAGCACCTTCTTCAGCGTTTCTTCATCAACGCTGGCAAGTTTCTTTGCGACATCGCCCTTGAGGGTTGATTTTTCATTCGCCTTTTGATCCCACTTTGCCAACTCCGTACGCTGGGTTTCGTCACTAACCTCAATATAAGGACGCATTGATTGGTAAGTGCTATGGCCAGTACAACTCATCACGACGGTCGGGGGAATGCCAAAGGCCAATGAGCTATGTTTTCCTGATTCAGGTAGACTCGGTTTCACTGATTATTACTGATATGAATTGACTTATTGCTGTTAATCTTGGAATGAGTTTACCATCCGAGCCTTATCCCTGTCAGTGTGCGTAACTGATACACTGTTGACTCTTCTTTATGAGTCAACCTTATTCAGGGGAATACAAAAAAATCCCGCTCAAAGGAACGGGATTCTTCATTTATGAAATAGTTGAATATTCTTATTCGATAGTCCATGTTGAACCGCTGTTCAGCAGGTCGTCCATGTTCTTCACCTTCGAGTTGGCCTTTTCGTTGACGATAATTTTATCGAGGCTGTCGTTGAAGGTTGGAGCAACCACATCGCGGATGACGCCAATGGCAACTGGATACTCAGGCGGCATCATGTGAGCCAGCATCATGTGAATACCAGTGTTTTGTGTGGTCTTGTCGTGAACGAGAATATCCTTTTCGGTAATGCCGTTTTCGCCAATGGTAACGACTTCGAGACGGTTGTTTCTCAAAACGATACCCTTGTTGCGGTCTTTACCGAAAATCAGCGGCTGGCCGTGAACGCACTTCACCTGCATATCGTCGCGGACATCCTTACCAGTGATGTTTTCGTGAACACCGTTCGAGAAAATCATGCAGTTCTGGAGGATTTCGGTCACTGACATGCCTTTGTGCTTATAGGCTTCCATGAAGATTTCGCTCATTTCCTTTGGATTCACATCGACGGCGCGGGCGAAGAAAGTAGCCTTTGCACCGATGGCGAGTTCGCCAGGATTGAATGGATCTTCGTAAGTGCCTTGCGGGCTAGTCTTGGTCTTCGTGCCACGGAATGTGCAAGGTGAGAATTGGCCCTTGGTCATGCCATAGATACGGTTGTTGAAGAGCAGCAGGTTGATGTCGATGTTACGACGGCAAGCGTGAATGAAGTGGTTGCCACCGATTGCGGTGCAGTCACCATCGCCGGTAATCATCCAAACGGAGAGGTTCGGATTGGCCAACTTGACGCCTGTTGCAGCGGCAGCAGCACGGCCGTGAATACTATGGAAACCGTATGTGTTCATGTAGTATGGGAAACGTGAAGAGCAGCCGATACCTGAAACGACTACGATGTCTTCCTTCTTAACGCCCAATTGTGGGAAAATGTCCTGAACGGCTTTCAAGATAGCATGGTCGCCGCAGCCTGGGCACCATTTAACGACTTGGTCGCTGGCAAAATCTGCCTTGGTAAGAACTTGATTATCTAAATTTTCCATAGTCGTATTATTTTAAAAGGTCGTTAAACTTGTCTTCCAGTTCGCCAAGGGTGAATGGCAAACCTTGAACCTTATTATATTGTTCAGTCTTGTATTCTGGGAAGTTCATTCTCAGATACTTGGCAAACTGACCACGGTTGATTTCGCACACCACGATTTTCTTGTGACCAGCGAGCACTTCAGCAGTGTTCTTTGGTAGAGGCATGATGTAATCGAAATGAGCGTGAGCCACCGACTTGCCTTCTTCCATCATCTTTTCGACAGCGGTACGGACAACACCGAAAGTGCCGCCCCAGCTGACGACGAGGAGGTCAGCGTTCTTGTCGCCATAGACTTCCTGCAACGGAATGTCATCGGCAACGCGGTTGATCTTTTCTTCACGCAATTCAGTCATAATCTGGTGGTTTTCAGGATTTGTGGAGAGGTTACCAACCACATTTTCCTTTTCCAGACCACCGACGCGGTGACGGAGGCCTTCGGTTCCCGGGATAGCCCATTCGCGAGCCAAAGTCTTTTCGTCGCGGCGATATGGACGATAGTCAGGGTCGTTAGCCTTGGCGAGGCGTGGAGTGATTGTAGGCATATCTGCCATGCGAGGGATGCGGAACACTTCAGAGCCATTGCCGAGAGCGCCATCGCTCAGCAGAATGACTGGGGTCATGTGTTCGAGAGCGATTCTCGAAGCCTCGAATGCTGAATAGAAGCAACCAGCGGAGCTTCTTGCAGCCAACACTACCAGCGGAGCATCACCGTTACGGCCGTAGAGTGCCTGCAAAAGGTCGCTCTGTTCGGTCTTGGTTGGCAGGCCTGTTGAAGGACCGCCACGCTGAACGTCGATGATGACCAATGGCAATTCGGTCATAACGGCCAGACCCATAGCTTCGCTCTTCAGCGAGAGACCAGGGCCTGAAGTCGTTGTAACTGCCAGGCAACCAGTGTATGAAGCACCGATTGACGACATGATGCCAGCAATTTCATCTTCAGCCTGATAAGCCTTCACGCCGAGTTCCTTATGTTTGGTAAGTTCCACCAGAATATCGGTAGCAGGCGTGATAGGATATGAACCCAAGAACAGCGGGCGACCAGAACGTTCGCTTGCTGCCATGAGGCCCCATGCCATAGCCGTGTTACCTGTGATGTTGCGATATTTGCCCTTTTCAAGTTCGGCAGCTTCCACCTTATAAGTATTGGTGAAAAGTTCCCAAGTGTCGGCATAATGATAACCGGCATCCAGAACGGTGCGGTTAGCCTTGATGACTTGATCCTTGCCCTTGAATTTGGTCTCGAAGTATGCGTAAACGGTATCCAGACTGCGGTTGAACAGATACATCACTATACCGAGAGCGAACATGTTCTTCGACTTCAGCATCGATTTCTGATCCATGCCGAAATCCTTCAGGGCTTCTTTGGTCAGTTCCGAGATAGGAGCCTTGACGACTTGATAGTCGGCGAGTGTACCATCAACGGTTGGGTCGGCGGCATAGCCAGCTTTTTCAAGAGCCTTGTCGGTAATGGAGTCGGTGTCGACGATGATGATGGTTCCAGGTCTCAGCCAACGCATGTTAGCCTTGATGGAAGCTGGGTTCATGGCCACCAATACATCGCAAAGGTCGCCTGTGGTATGGACCGGTTTGTGTCCGAAGTGTACTTGGAAACCAGAAACGCCTGCAACCGTGCCTTGTGGAGGACGGATTTCTGCCGGGTAGTCCGGGAAGGTGGCGAAGTCGTTTCCTGCAAATGCCGTAGAATCTGAAAACAGATTTCCGGTAAGTTGCATGCCGTCTCCTGAGTCGCCCGCAAAGCGGATAACGACGTGGTCAAGAGCTACAACTTTACTTTTTCCTGTCATATTATACTAATTTTAAATGATTTAACCAGTTATTTACATTGCCTTTTCGGCAAAACTTTTCTGAGGGTGCAAAGTTACATATTTATATGGTGCAAATGAAATGTTTTATGGAATTTATTTTGGCAGCGAGGCGACGGGGCTGTGAGACAACGAGATTTCGAGATTATGGATTTCCAAATCAGGTAGGCTCGCGACCCCGCAGCCTCGTATTCCCACTACCCTCAAGTTATTTAGATTTGTTATAAATTAGCGGAGAGGGAAACAATTATGGAACAATAGTACTATTTTTGCGGCACAAAATTTAAAATTAACTAATTTCAAAACATTAAAACTATGGCTTATAAAATCACAGACAGTTGTGTCGCTTGCGGCACTTGCATCGACGAATGCCCAGTTGGCGCTATTTCAGAAGGCAACATTTATGTAATTGACGCTGATTCATGCGTTGGTTGCGGTACTTGCGCTGGCGTTTGCCCTAACGAAGCAATCGTAGAAGACTAATTAATTGTATTTAGTTGCATTAAAAGTGAAAGAGCCTGCCAAAAGCAGGCTTTTTTCATTTTTTATCACTTTTTTCAAATTTTTTGAAAGTTTGGCAAATTATTTGCTACTTTTGCAGCGATTCTAAAAGGAGAAACACCGAAGAAGGATATCAAACGAACACATTAAACAACACAATTATTAACTTAAAATTTTCAAAAAAATGAAAAAATTTGCATTAGCACTTTTGTGCATTGTCAGCGTTGCTTTCTTTGCAAGCTGCAGCAAGGATGAAGACAAAGCAGGAAATCCAACCATTAACTTTGTCCAAGATGAAGGTTACATTTCATCAGATGACACGATCGAAGCTTTTACACCCTACATGTTTGGCATTCAAGCCAAATCAAATGAAACCACAAAGGAACTCTTAACCAAATGCTTCATCCAAGTCCTTATGGGTGAAGAAAGAGTGTATGACACACTGGTTGACAACATCAACCAAAACCAGTACAATTTTGATGGCCAAATCGCTTTGCCAGAAGGCGTTTACACAATCATCGCAACAGTCCACAACGACAAAGACATGACTGCCGAATGCAGAATGACCATCACAAGCGTGGTTACCGACACCCCATTGGAAGTCAAAGACATCACATGGGTTCGCAAAGGCGGTAACTGCCAAAGCACAGAAGAAATGGCTCAATATGGCTTGATATGGGAAGGAAGAGACGCTTTTCACGCAAACATTCGCCCTCTGAATGACAATTGCAAGCTCTATGTTATCAATAACAGTGCTGAAGCATTCAATGAAATCTCAACTGAATTTCAAAAGGCCGCTTTCTTCGGCAGCTTGATTGAAATTGGAACTCCTGTTCCTGAATACCGTAATATCAGTGTTGCCACTCCTGGCGACACGACCTACAACGATGTTTTGGCCGTCATCGATGCAGAAGGCAACCAACACATTATCATCTTCGTCAATGCCAATGTCCAAACTGGAGGTTTCGGCGTTCAGACCACTATCACCGGCCAAGCCAAATAATCAAATCAATTATCAACAACGAAAAAAGGCATCCGAAACGGATGCCTTTTTTCGTTTGAAGGATGCTTTTTTAAGAACCGCGTAAAGAAAAAAGAAGCTAAAGGTTTTTATCAGTTTTTTCCCATTTATCGCGAAACAAACGGAATGTTGCACATGTCAAGGATTTCTGTCACGAACTTCCGTTCCAAGATGCCAAACTCGCCATCGGAACGCGAAATTTTGGTCATCATCAATGAAAAATCGTGCTTCTTCTCTTTCGGCAAATGTCTTAAAATCTCAAAAGTGCGTGATTGCAGTTCGTCTTTAGGGATTGGCACAAAACCATTGTCCGGCAAATCCAACTCCTTTAAACACGATTTATATACCGCATTTTCCATCTCATGTTCCCGGAAATCGGCATGAGCCAAATTATAAAGCACACTGGCTATGGCTTCCTTCTCTATCTTATTGTATTCCATTTTCTTAAAACTGAATTCCGTTTATTTCAATCCTTTTTAATGCAAACGTTTATCCACTATAGTGAAGACGATTCCGAGTTGGAAATTCATACCGCTGGTATTCAATGGCTTAAAGCAACCAATAATATTGTTTGTGGCAGCATAAATATGGAAAAACTTCAAGTTGCAGGTAAAGCCAAGGCCAAGATTATCGAAGCTGCGCTTCATCATGGAATAAGAGGCGCACAAATCAAAAGTTTTGTTCAAAGTAGCATTGTAAGCCAAAGTCATCGCGGGGCGGACACCCAATCCGCTGCAATAGCCATGAAATTGCGCAATGAACCTGTGTTTATCATTCAAAGCGTAGGTGCCGCGCAGCAAAATATTGGTATGCAACATAGTAGTGTAATCCCCTGAGTTTTCCGTTTCAAAATCGAAGTAATCCTTCATGTCATTGAAATACTTATTGCGGTATTCATTATCCGACAAAATTTTCTGCAATTCGCTGACATTGATGCCTTGAAAGAGGAAAGTCCCATTGTCATAAAACTGGCCGTTATCGACAATCTGGCCGTTCAACATCACACCGGTTTTTTTCCAATGGATGAAACCCAAATCGTTCACAGCAGCCATCAAACCGAAGTGGTCGTCAAAACGATATTCGGCAGCCAAGTCAATGCCAACCCCAGGACTATGGAACAAATCCGCCACATTGAAGCGGCTGTTTTCAAATTCAATCTTATTATCCTTGATTTGGAAAGGCATAGGCGATGTCAATCGCAATGCTAAATCCTCTTCGATGCACAAGGAATAATCTTCATCAGTGATTATCTTTACGTTGCAAGCCTCCGTCTTGGCTTCGCCCACACCAAGGAGCAGCTTCACCCTACCGCCAACAGAAAGCTGCGAAGTCGCTTTTATCTGATAACCAAGCGCAAACTCCTGAAAGCACAAGGCATTCAAACCAACCTTCACATCAACGGGGTTGTCATATCCGACAAAAGCCGTATTTCCAGAAGCCGCAAACTGGAACAAATCATCACTGATATTGTTTGCCCATTGGAAACGGACACGATGGCTATACGTCATATAACCATGCCGTAATCTCTTTCCAAAGCTCAAAACCTCCAAATCGAGAGTGGAATTCAGGCCGTTTTCCGGCTGCAAACTATTGGCAAAGTTCTTCAAATCGATGACAGAAGGCCTGCCCGAAGCATCGTAACGGAACATGTTATCCATGCGGAAATCCAAGTTCCTGAAATCGCCGCAAATGTTACCAATGCCAACGGAAAAATGGCTGTCGTATGGCAAATCAGCCGACGGATTGTTTTTCAGCTGATACGGATTTGTCTTCATAAAGTCGACTGGCGAGACATCCTGAGCCTTGAGTTGCACGACAACTATGGTAGACAGCAAAAAGCACAAGGTTTTAACCAATTTATTCATTCTCCGGAAGATTTTGAAAATTCAACATTACCTTTGTATTTTACAATTGCCTTCATGTTGAAAAACAAATTCTGATCCTTGTACAACATCACATCATGGGAATCGGTGTCAACGGCAAAACTCAAAATAATGTGATTCGATTTCAGGATTTTATCGACACGCTCATCAGCAGCTTGGACTTTGATTTCCGATTCCACTTGGGATGCATCAAAAGAGCAAAGTAGTATTTCATCGACAGCCAGAGTATCCATTAACACATCATGCACAGAATCATACATATATGCGCTAACGTTCATGTTAAAAGGCATGTCAGTCAAAAAATCGAAATCGAGGCAAATCTCATCAATTATTTCCGGCAAAGACGCATTGGCAAGATCAAACTCCAAAGTGTCTGAATAGACAAGACTTTCAACATTGAAAGAACACGGAATGTCCACATCGACCTTCAAGTCAATCGTTGATGTGTCGCTGACAGAAACGATGTCTGCCATTCCATAAGGATTCAGGATCATAATCCCCGTAGCGTAAGCATCGTTGGAAGTCATATTAAGCTTTCCCCGCAACGTCTCGTTCAACACCTCAATGTAATCATGCGATGGCGGAGCTATGACAACCTTAGGCATCTCACCGAAAATATGGTAAGGAACGACACCTTCACCCCAAACCAAAGCTGTATCAATCTCAAGCAGAGCATCAAGTTGAAATCCATTTCTTTCCCTCAATTTAATATTTGAAGCACACACGTTAGCCGTGCCTAAAATCTTATCAGAAAACATCTTGAAAGTCGTATCAAGCGAGAAGGATGACTTATAATCCGATATACGGCCAATCATTTCACGCACGCGCAAATCCGACACGTGCAAATTGGTTTGGAAAGACAATTCGGGTTGAGTGAAATCATGCAAGGTCAGATTCACCTCGTAGATGAGATTCAGCACATTCTCCACTTCCGTTTGATAGCGGAGACCTGTCAAATCCAAGCTTTCATGACCTAAAACAGGATTGTAAACCAGACACATATCGTTTCCTTCAGCATCCTTGATTTCGGAGGAACGGATGATGATTTGGTTGAGATTCGTGATGTTCGATGAAATACCAAAATCAAATCGACCAGATCGGATTTCAGCCATCAGCACACTGATATTGTTCGATTCCAGTGTCACCGTTTGCGAAAAGAAAATCGTCGTATCAATCGGCTCTGGCAGCACAAACGGGAAAGGATTCGGAATGGAGAAAGTTTCCTCGACATCTATATCGTTAAAATACAGGAGGTCATATCCTTTGACCACATCCATCAAATCGTAATTGAACATGAAATGCATCCCGCCATCCTCATCAAAATTCATCAACGAATCAATTTTGAATCGTTCCAGCAAATCGACAAAAGTGTAGGATGCAGAAGCAAGCGACAACGCAATTTCGCCATCCATTTCAACACCATCCAAATCACTGAAATCGTAGCTTTTGCTGCATGATGTCAGCAAAAGCAGGAAACAGACAAGGACCAATAATAGTTTTTTCTTCATAATCAGTTTTTTCACATCATTTTTCCATTCAAAATCACCTTGGCGACTTTGTTTGCGCCGTAATAATACGGCATATATTCCAACTGCGTCATTGGCTGGGTGATGATGAGGTTGGCAATCTTGCCGCGCGTAATGCTTCCCAGTTCGTCGCTCACGCCCATAGCGTAGGCGGTGTTCAAAGTGGTGGCATTCAGGCCTTCTTCCGGCGTCAGGCGATAGCGGATGCTGGCCATGGAAAGCACAAGCTGCATGTTGCCCGATGGCGAAGTGCCCGGATTGAAATCGGAAGCCATGGCAACCGGCAGACCGTTCTTAATCATCTCGCGTGCTGGCGACAAAGGCAAATTCAGGAAGAAAGCGCAGCCCGGCAAAATGGTCGGCATGGTTTCGGAATCCTTGAGAGCCTCGATTTCAGCCAGCCCCATCTGCTCCAGATGGTCGACGCTGATGGCACCATATTTCACGCCCACCTGCACGCCGCCCGAAACGGCCATCTCGTTGGCATGGATTTTCGGACGCATACCATATTTAATACCCGCCATCAAAATGCGCTCGGTGTCTTCGCAAGTAAAGAAGCCCTGGTCGCAGAACACATCGATGAAATCGGCCAAATCCTCAGCAGCTACCAACGGAATCATCTCGTTGATAACCAAATCGACATAATCTTCCTGATGACCGCGATATTCCATCGGGATGCCGTGTGCGCCCAAGAAATTCGACTTGATGGTCAAAGGCGAGTTTTCCTTCAGACGGCGGATGACGCGCAGCAGTTTCAGTTCGCTTTCGGTGGTCAAGCCGTAGCCGCTCTTGATTTCGACGGCACCCGTTCCATAATGCATAATTTCGTTCAGGCGTTCCATGGCGGTTTCGTACAATTCATCTTCCGATGCCGCCGCTGTTGCCTTGGCCGAATTGAGGATGCCACCGCCGCGTTTGGCGATTTCCTCATAACTCAAACCACGGATTTTGTCGACAAACTCCAGTTCGCGCGAGTTGGCATAAACCAGATGCGTGTGCGAGTCGCAGAAGCAAGGCATGACCAGACTGCCGCTTACATCAATGATGCGGCGGTTTTCTGACAGATAGCGTTTACATTCAGGCGAATCCATCGGACCATAATCGACGATTTTCTTTCCTTTTGTCAACAGGAAAGCATTCTTTATTCTTCCGATTTCCGACATCTCGGAGCCACGTTTCATCAGGCGGCCTTCCTCTTCGATGCCCACAAGTTCCTTGATATTAACGAGTAACATAATTACAAAATTTGATTTATGCCACAAAGATAGAACTTATTCAAAAATATTCTTACTTTTGCCACATAAATTTGAAGAAAAGTAACAATAAAAAAATAAGTTGAGACAGTTCTAACACATATCAATATCGTTTTTATAAACACAAATTTCCACGAATTAAACATGAATTTCCATAGATTAAACTGATATATAGGCAATTATAAATTTCGATAATTTTCGCTCAGCGAAGCGAAAAACAGTTATTTTCGTTATAGGTTATTTTTTAATTATCACAAAATGAGAAAATCCGTCATCCTCACATTAATCTGCATTGCTTTTTCAGCCAATATCTTTGCTCAGGAAAAAGCAGACTCAAAAGTCATCACCTTGACTTACAATGAATTCATCAAGACCGTATGGAATTTTGAAAAGAGTCCGAACATTTTCAAATATGAAGGGAAACTGCCCTGTGTAGTTGATTTCTATGCCACTTGGTGCGGGCCTTGCCGCAAGGTCTCCCCTATCATGGAGAAAATTGCAAAGGAATACGATGGGATGCTCATCATTTACAAAATCGATGTCGACAAAGAGCCGAAACTTGCCAGCACATTTAGTGTCAGAAGCATTCCGACGGTTCTTTTCATCCCAATGGAAGGCCAACCCATGAAACAAGTCGGCGCTTTGAGCGAGCAGCAATACAAGCAGATCATTGAGAACAACTTGCTGAAGTGAGTTTGGTTTTCGGTTTTCAGTTTACAGTTTTTCAGTTACTGTAAAAAACTGACAACTGATAACCGACAACTGATAACCTAAAAAAATGAGCGCATTATTCCCCACCGCATATTTCCCGAGCATCGGCTACATGAAACTGCTTCTGCAAGCCGAACAACCCGTCATCGAGATTTGGGACACCTACCACAAGCAGACTTTCCGCAACCGCTGTCAGGTGATGACCGCCAACGGCGTGCAGGCCTTGAGCATTCCCGTCAAGAAAGTAAACGGCAACCACACCATGACCAAGGATATGGCCATTAGTCCTATCGAGCCGTGGCAGAAAATTCATCGCCGCTGTTTAGAGTCGGCTTACAAGGCCTCGCCTTATTTCGACCATTATTACGGTTACATTGCGCCTGTTTTTGAAACTAAGTTTGAGAAACTCATTGATGTCAACGATGCCGCACTGAAAGCTATTTTCAAGATGCTGAAACTCAATATGGAAATCGCTTATTCGACGGATTATGTCCACGAAACGGAACACGATCTCCGCGACTTGCTTTCTTCAAAGAATGTCGATTTGGGGCTTCAGTTTCCGCCTTATTACCAGGTGTTTTGCAACAAATACCCCTTTGCTCCCGACTTGAGCATTTTGGACTTGATTTTCAATGAAGGACCGGAAGCAAAAAACCATCTCTTAAGAACCATTTGAGATTTTGATTTTAAACCACAATTTTCAATAAACTACGTTTTTTCTCCCGCAGATAACGCTGATTTATGCAGAGAGTTTTATGAACCGCTGATTGCGCTGATTTTCAATAAACTACTGATTTTACAGATATATTTATTAATGCGCAAGCGCATGAATTTCTACAGATTTGGCTGACGTGAAGCGTCTTTCCCGCGAAGGCGGGAATCTCCATATTTAATCTGGAATTTACTCCGCATTTACTGTCAACCGCCTTGGCGGAACATATTTTTTTCAAACAAAAATTGCCACGAATTGGCCACAAATTATCATTAATTCATTTTTTGCTGCTCCGCCGTAGGCTCATCGACCCAAAATCCTTCCAACTCTGTTGCAGGCATCGGCTTGACGATGATTGTTATCGACAACCGTCCCCGCACACGCGAGGATGACGACGGTAAAATCAATGATTTGTTTCCCGATAAAAATTTACTCCTAATTTACTCGTCAAATATACTCCGCATTTCCTGTCAACCGCCTTGGCGGAATGTTGCAAAAAAAATCCCGCCGTTTGGCGGGATTTTTGCAAGCAGATTGAAGGTTAATATTTTAGATATTATTTTCTTCTTGAAGATTGTGCCTTTTCTTCAATTTCCACATCCTTTTCCTTACCCTTCATCAGGACATAAGCGAATGGAGTTGAGAGGAACACTGAAGAGAATGTACCGGCAATGATACCAACCAGCAGGGCGAAGATGAAGCCGCGGATGGTGTCGCCACCAAAGATGAAGATGGCCAGCAACACGACGAGGGTTGAACCTGAGGTGTTGAAGGAACGTGTCAATGTGCTGTTCACTGCGTTGACCATGTTTTCTTTCCATGTAGCCTTCGGGTGGTTGTTGACGTTCTCACGGATACGGTCGAAGATAACCACGGTAGCATTGATGGAGTAACCGATGACGGTCAGAACGGCAGCGATGAAGCTCTGGTCGACTTCCATGGTGAATGGCAAGACGTTGTAGAACAACGAATACATACCCAACACGAGGATGGTATCGTGTGCCAATGCCATGATGGAAGCGAGACCATACTGCCATTTTCTGAACCTGACGGCGATGTAGCAGAACATCAGGGCCAATGCAACGATGATGGCGATGATGGACTTGCGGGTAACGTCGCTTGCGATGGTAGCACCGACTTTCTGAGTACTCAGGATACCGACGGTTTCGTCTTCTGATGAGAACTGGCTCATGGCGAGTTGCTGCTTATAGAGGCCCTTCAAATTATCGTAGAGGATGACTTGGAGAACTGAATCAACAGCCTGATTGTCGTTTTCGATCAAGAACTTGGTCGTGATCTTCACCTGACCGTTTGTACCGTATGTCTTGACTTCTGGAGTTGACCAATCCTTGATTTCCTGATCTTCTCTCATTTCAAGAGCGTTGTGGATGGCTGCCTTGTCGATGTTGACATCAGTCAAAGCATCGCGGACTTGTTCAACCTTTATAGATGGGTCGTCGAATTGAACGACATAGTTACGGCCACCCTTGAAGTCGATGCCGAGGTTCAGGCCTCTGAAAGCGAGAGAACCAACACTGATGACTACGAAAATACCAGCGATGATGAAAGCGGTCTTGCGGAAATCGATGAAATCGAAGTTCGTATTCTGTAAGAAGTTGCGGGTAGCGTTGGTGGTGAAGGTGATGTCCTTTTCCTTTTCAAGCATACGGGCAAAGATAAGTCTTGAGATGAAGATAGAGGTGAACAGTGATGTCAGGATACCGACGCAGAGGGTGACAGCGAAGCTGTGGACAGGGCCAGTACCTAAGATGATAAGGATGACACCGGTAATCAAGGTGGTGACGTTACCGTCGATAATGGCTGAATAAGCATTCTTGTAACCTTCTTCGATGGCGAGTTTCAAACCCTTGCCATTGCGGACTTCTTCCTTGATACGTTCAAAGATAATGACGTTCGAGTCAACAGCCATACCCAAGGTGAGGACGATACCAGCGATACCAGGCAGTGTCAAAACTGAGCCGAGGCAAGCGAGAACGCCAAACAGGAAGAATACGTTCACCAACAGAGCGATATCGGCTACGAGACCTGACTTGTTGTAGAAGAACACCATGTAAACCAGAACGAGGATGAAGGCAAATACCATTGACCACATACCTTTCTGAACGGCTTCCTTACCGAGTGAAGGACCTACCACTTGTTCTTCAAGGATACGTGCTGGAGCCGGCAATTTACCAGCCTTCAGGATGTTGGCCAAGTCTTGACCTTCTTCAATGGTCATGCCACCGCCAGAGATGGATGAACGGCCACCGGCGATTTCATCATTAACGTTTGGATAACTGTAGACATAGTCATCAAGGACGATGGCAATCTGTCTGCCGATGTTTTCACCTGTGAGGCGCTTCCAAATCTTGGCACCTTCAGCATTCATCTGAATGGTGACTTCCACATCGTTCTGCTGACCGAAGTCCTGACGTGCGTCGGTGACGACTTCACCACCGAGGGCGCATTTGCCGTCGCGAGACATCTTCAGGGCAACGAGGTCGAGGAATTCAACATCGTTCTGACCCTTTTCTGGTTTAACGGTCCAAGCGAACTTCAGGTTGCGTGGGAAGAGGTTTCTGGTATCAGCCAACATTTTGTTGATGGCAGCGGTATCTTTCACTTGAGCGACACCGACGCGGGCTGTCTGACCAGCAACTACCTGACCAGCTTCGTTCTGATAGAATGAAGGTTGGAGAAGGCTGAAGAGAGGATTGTTTTCAGCGAACTTGTTAAGCTGTTCGTCTTCTGAAAGTTCTTCTTCACCTTCTTCGTTCATCTGTTCGAGGAGGTCAGCTTCAGCGGTGCTGTCGGCTTCAGCAACTTCTGTTTCAACGTTTTCTTCTTCAGCAGCAACGGCTTCTTCGCCTTCGGCTGCTGGAGCTTCTTCAGTTTCGACAACTTCTTCTTCAACAGCTTCGTTGGCGTTCAAGTCTTTGGCAGCCTTGTTATTTTCAGCTATCTTAGCATTGGCAGCATCGAAATACTGAGCGAGTTCGTTGAAGTTGTAGGTCTCCCAGAATTCCAACTGAGCGGTGCCTTGCAAAAGTTTGCGGACACGCTTTGGATCCTTGATACCAGGCAGTTCGACGAGGATACGGCCTGAGTTTTCCAATTTCTGGATGTTAGGCTGTGCAACGCCGAAACGGTCGATACGGGTTCTCAGAATCTGGTAGGAACGGTCGATGGCGCCATCGCTTTCTTCCTTCAAGACCTTCAGCACTTCGCTGTTCGTTGAATTGACGGTGATGCCTTTGTCTTTGAATTCATACAGGAAAATTGAAGCAAGTTTTGCGTTAGGATCGATTTTTTCGTAAGCTTCGCCGAACAAAGTTACGAAGTCACCTTCACTGTTTTCCAAACCTCTGCTGGCTTCTTCCATAGCCTGGAGGAAAACTGGGTCTTGTGAATGGCCCGACAGTGCGTTGACAATGTCCTTAACGGAAACTTCAAGGGTGACGTTCATACCGCCCTTCAAGTCCAGACCTAAATTGATTTCTCTTTCTTTTGCATCACGATAAGTGAACTTCTTGAATAAGAGGTTGTAAACGTTCGTGTTGCTCACCGAGTCTAAATAGTAAGTCTCTTTCGTCTCTTTCAAGGCTTCGAGTTGTGACTCGTCTCCATTTGCCAGCTTGCTAGCTTCTGTTTCGGCAAACTTGACTGCCTTCTTTTCAACTCTCTTAGTCACCAAAGTGAATGACAGCTGATAGAGGAAAATCAATCCGAAGATGATAGCTAACGCTCTAATTGCTCCTTTGTGTTGCATTTTAAACTAATTTAATTATTTGACTTTTAATTTATTATTGTATTTTCTTCTTATTTCTCCACACTATTGGAGGGTGCAAAAATAGAACATTTCTTTTCAATTCCCAAAAATAATTGAAAATGCTTTTCATTTTACTATTTAAAAAAATCCCGTAATAGTGCTTAATTTATTGATTTATATTTATTTATATTTTAACCATTTGAAAATTTCCTTGTAAGAAAGTTTTTTGCCGTACATCAGGATGCCTGTGCGGTAGATTTTTGCGGCAAACCAGGTCATAAAGACAAATGTCGCGACTAACAAAGCCACTGAAAGTGCTATCTGCCAGATTGGCACGCCAAACGGAATCCTGACCATCATCGTGATGGGGGAGGTGAAGGGTATCATCGAGAGCCAAAGGCCTAATTGTCCGTCGGGATTGTTAATGATGTAGAACGAGGCAATGAGCGCAACGATGAGTGGTACTGTGACTGGTAGCGTAAATTGTTGTGAATCAGTATTGTTGTCAACCAACGAACCGATGGCGGCAAACAGTGTGCCGTATAGCAGGTAGCCGCAAATGAAGAAAATGACGAAGCACAGGATTATGGTGCCGAAATCGATGCTGTTGGCTATGCTGACCACTTGCTGAATGGTTTCGTTGCTCATAATGTCCGTTGTGTCAATGCTTTGCGTCATTACCGTTCCGCTTGAAATGCTTTCAGGATGGGTAATGCCGACGGCTGCCGAAAAACCAAAGTAAATGGCGCCGGTGAGCAAAACCCACATCACGAATTGGGTCAAGGCGACAAGCGAAACGCCAATGATTTTGCCCATCATCAGTTGGAATGGCTTTATGGAACTGATAATCACTTCGATGATGCGGTTCGTCTTTTCTTCTGCCACGCCATTCATCACCTGTCCGCCGAAATTGATGATGAAGAAGTAGATTAGTGTTGCCAGAATGATGCCTAAAATGAATTGCACCTCCGTAAATGTCTCTTTTTCATTGCCTTCGTCGTCCATGCGCATCACCGAAAGGTTGATGTCGGTCTTAACGGCATTGACAATGTCGGGGTCGACGCCCGAGGCTAAGAGTTTCTGCTCCTCGATTTCCTTCTTCATTACCTCCCGAATATAGGTGTCAATGTTGAGCGGAACTTGCCGTTTGCTGTAAAGAATGGCATTAGATGGCACATTGAGTTGGGTCGGAGGAATGTAAAGTGCCATGTCGAAAGCACCTTGATTGACCATTCCCTTCACGGAGTCGATAGGCTGACCTTCAACGATGATGAAAGTCTGCTCTGCGTTGTTGGTGAACCGGTCTTCAAACCAATGGCTTCCGTCGACAACGGCAATGGTCCGACGGTCTTCGCCTGAATTTAATGCCAAAAGAATGGGAACGATGTATAAGGCGGCCAAAAGGATAGGACCGAGAAAAGTCATGATGATGAAACTGCGTTTGCGGACGCGGGTCAGGTATTCGCGCTTGATGATGAGTCCAATCTTGTTCATGATGCTCGGTTTTTGGATTGCACTTCCTGAATGAAAATTTCGTTGATTGAGGGCAACAGTTCCTTGAATGAAACCAATTCGCCTAAATCAATGATGCTGTGAATCAGTTCGCTGTCGGGATTTTCCAAGGTCAGAAGCGTCTCGTCGCCTTCATTGCACACCTTTATATTGTTATAGGTGTCGGTCAATGCTTGCAGTTTCGATTTGTCTCTGATGCGGATTCTGACTTCCTTGTTGTGTGTGTCGAATTGCCGTTTGATGTCGTTGACGCGGCCTTCCAAGATTCGTTTTCCGTTGTTTATCAATGTGATGCTGTCGCAAAGTTCCTCAACGGAAGCCATGTTGTGGGTCGATAAAAGGATGGTTGCTCCATTTTGTCGCAACTCCAGAATGGATTCTTTCAGCAAATTGGCGTTGATGGGGTCGAAGCCGCTGAAAGGCTCGTCGAAGATGAGGATTTTCGGTTCGTGAATGATGGTGGTGATGAACTGAATCTTTTGCTGCATTCCCTTACTGAGTTCCTCGATTTTCTTGTCCCACCAGTTGCCGATTTCAAATTTCTCGAACCAGAATTTAAGGCGTTTTATGGCTTCGGGTTTGCTGATGCCTTTCAGTTGGGCAAGATAGATGGCCTGTTCGCCGACTTTCATTTTCTTGTATAAACCACGTTCTTCCGGCAAATAACCGATGGTGGCGATGTGCTTTTGCGCAAGTTTTTCGCCGTTAATAAGCACTTCGCCACTGTCGGGGGCGGTAATCTGATTGAGAATTCTGATGAGCGTTGTCTTGCCGGCTCCGTTTGGACCTAAAAGGCCATAGATGCTTTGCTCGGGCACTTCCAAACAGATGCTGTCGAGAGCCAGATGGTTGGCATAACGCTTTGTGACATTTTGAACGGAGATGTTCATGGGAGTGATGTTTTGACGATTAGACAATTTGACGATTAGACAATTTGACACTTAGACACTTAGACAATTGGACGGGTTAGACAATTGGGCGGTTAGATAGTTTGATAATTAGTATTCTTGAGTGTTTCTGATTTGTTTGGTCAAAATGTCCACAAGTCTAATAGTCCACAAGTCTAATTAAAGTAATCTCTAATCCTGTTGAAGAAACTCTTTTCCTCGTCGGTCGGATTGGGTTTGAAATTCTCCGATTTGGCAAGTTCTTCCAGCATTTTCTCTTCTTCCTTGGTCACTTTCTTCGGAATCCAGACGTTCACGTTGACCAACATGTCGCCACTGCCGTAACTGTTGATGTTCGGCAAGCCTTTGCCTCTCAATCGCAAAACCTTTCCGCTTTGCGTGCCAGGGGCGATTTTCACGCGGACTTTCCCATCGATGGTCGGGACTTCGGCCTGTGTACCGAGAATGGCTTCCGGGATGGTCAGGAAAAGGTTGTAAATCAGGTTGCTGCCGTCGCGTTCAAATTCCTTGCTTTCTTCTTCCTCGATGACGACAATCAAATCGCCGTTGATGCCGTTGTGCGGACCAGCATTGCCTTTGCCGCGCACGGTGAGCTGCATGTCGTTGCCAACGCCGGCTGGTATTTCGATGTCGATGATTTCCTCACCTTTCATGATGCCTTCGCCCTGGCAGTGCTTGCACTTGTTCTTGATGATTTGTCCCGTTCCGCCGCAGGTAGGGCAGACCGATGCCGTTTGCATGGCGCCAAAGAAAGAATTGACGGTCTGCACGACTTGACCTCTGCCGTGACAGGTCGGGCAGGTTTCGGTTGCACCGTTTTCCGAGCCGCTGCCGTGGCAATGGTCGCAAGTCACATATTTGTTGACTTTGATTTTCTTTTTCACGCCCTTGGCGATTTCCTGAAGGTTGAGTTTCACCTTGACACGGATGTTGGAACCGCGCTGACGGGCAACGCCACCGCGACCGCTACCGCCGCCAAAACCGCCAAAGTTGAAGCCGCCGAAATCGAAACCTCGGCCAAACACGCTGTTCAGGATGTCGTTCAGGTCGAAGTCGCCAAAACCGCCACCGAAACCTCCGCCACTGGCGCTGCCGCCGTTCATGCCGGCAAAGCCGTAACGGTCGTAGCGGGCTCGTTTGTTTTCATCGCTCAAAACGCTGTAAGCCTCAGCCGCTTCTTTGAACTTCTCCTCGGCATCCTTGTCGTCAGGGTTTCTGTCAGGGTGGTATTTCAGGGCCAACTGACGGTAAGCCTTTTTTATCTCTTCGGGTGTGGCGCTCTTGCTGACACCTAACACTTCGTAGTAATCTCTTTTTTCAGCCATAATTCTTTGTTTTTTGTTGGTTTTCGGTTGCCAGTTTTCGGTTATCGGTTTCTGAATAAACAGTATAAACTGAAAACTGTGAACTGAAAACTGAAAACCGATTATTCAATTTAATTTCCAACCACCACGCGGGCGAAACGAATCACTTTGCCGTTCAGTTTGTAACCTTTTTGGATGACATCGAGCACTTTGCCTTTCTGATCTTCCGTTGGAGCCGGAATCAGTGTCAGGGCTTCGTGTTCATCGGTGTTGAATTCTGCGCCCATGGCTTCGATTTCTTCCAGACCTTTTGCCTTTAAGGTGTTCTTCAATTTATTAAAAATCAATGTGACACCTTGTAAGTCGGCTTCGTTGCCATTCTTTTCCATGTTTTGCAAGGCGCGTTCAAAATCGTCGAAAACAGGCAGCAAATCCTTGATGACACCTTCCGATGCGGTGGCGGCCATGTCAAGTTTTTCCTTTGCCGTGCGTTTGCGGTAGTTGTCAAACTCGGAAAACATACGGAGAAACTTATCATTAAGTTCAGCAAACTTCACTTTCCCTTCTTCAATGGCTTTTTCAAGTTCCTTTTCGCGGGCGTGTCTGCCTTTATGTCGCTTTTGTTTGTCATCTGAAGCGTCTTCAACAGTGTTTTCCTGTTTTTCTTCAGTGACGGTTTCTTCGGCTTCCATATTTTCGATGTTCTCCTTTAAGGTTTCATCGTCTTGAATTTCAGTGTTTTTGTTTTCTTCCATTGCTGTTTGATAATTAAAAATGCACTTGGTTTTATCAAAAGGTTTGCCAATCTACTTCGTTTGACAAAATGTCACGTTTTATGTTTGAGTTTCAGTAAAAAAATCAATTTTATCCGTTTTTCTGCAATAAAATTTACTATTTTTTACCGTTTTTCTGCAACGATTTTGAAGATTTTATCTATTTTTCTGCAACAAAAATGCTGATTTTTGCCATTTTTCTGCAATAAAAATAGCCTATTTTGTCCGTTTTTCTGCAATAAAATGAAATTTATATTCTCTCAATCTTAGCTCCCAAAGCATTCAGACGTTGGTCGATGAACTGATAGCCGCGGTCGATTTGGTCGATGTTGTCGATGATGCTGGTACCTTCGGCTGACATGGCTGCAATGAGCAAGGCCACGCCGGCACGGATGTCGGGCGAACTCATGCGCAAACCTCTCAGTTTGTGATGCTTGTCCAATCCGATGACGTTGGCACGGTGTGGGTCGCAAAGGATGATTTGTGCGCCCATGTCGATGAGTTTGTCGACGAAAAACAGACGGCTTTCAAACATTTTCTGGTGAATGAGAACCGTGCCTTTGGCTTGGGTGGCGACCACCAAGACGATACTGATCAAGTCGGGCGTGAAACCAGGCCACGGGGCATCGGCAACGGTGAGGATACTGCCGTCCATGAAAGTGTCGACTTCGTAATGTTCTTGAGCAGGAATGTAAATGTCGTCGACGCGGAATTCCATCTTGACGCCAATCTTTCTAAATACATCAGGGATGCGTCCTAATTGCTGAATGCCAGCGTTTTTGATGGTGATTTCGGAACCGGTCATGGCGGCCATGCCGATGAAACTTCCGACTTCAATCATGTCGGCAAGCAAGCGGTGTGTGGTGCCATGCAGTTGTTTGACACCTTTTATTTTCAATAAGTTGGAACCAATGCCGTCGATTTGTGCGCCCATGCTGACGAGCATCTTGCAAAGCTGCACCAAATAAGGTTCGCAAGCAGCATTGAAAATGGTGGTCTCGCCTTCGGCCATGACTGCTGCCATGACGATGTTGGCCGTACCAGTGACGGAGGCTTCATCCAAAAGCATATAGGTGCCTTTCAGACCTTTAGGAGCCGTGGCTTCGTAGCAAAGGTTGGTGTTGTAGTTGAATTCTGCACCCAGATTCTGCAAGCCGATGATATGCGTGTCGACGCGACGGCGACCGATTTTATCACCACCAGGCTTGGGCATGTAGGCTTTCCCGAAACGGGCCAACATTGGGCCGAGCATCATCACGCTGCCGCGCAATTTGGCTGCTTTTTCGCAGAATGTTTGCGTCTGGAAATAACTGAAATCGATGTCTTTAGCCTGCAAGGTGACTTGGTCGTAGGAAGGACGTTCAACCTTGACGCCCATGTCCGACAGCAATCCAATCAGGTTGTTGATGTCGAGAATGTTCGGCAAGTTGTTGATAGTCACTGGCTCATCGGTCAAGAGACTGGCACAGATAATCTGCATGGCTTCGTTCTTCGCGCCTTGGGGAACGATTTCTCCTTGGAGTTTGCAGCCGCCTTGTATTCTAAAACTACCCATTTTTCTTTTTTGTTGTCGGTTTTCAGTTATCGGTAATCAGTATTAAAAAGTTCAAATTAGTTCAAAACTTTCCACTTTTGAATCGCCGTTTTGACAAGCTCAACGAGCTAACTACTCCTCACTAATTCCTAACTTTTAAACTTTCCACTTTAACACTTTCCACTTAGAACTATCCCTTTTTCTTATACGCAGGATTGTTCGGATTGTTCATGTTGGCCTTCAGGTTCGGCACTTTTTTCTTTTTCTGGCCTTGCTGTGGCTGTTGCGCCTTGCCTTTCTGCTTCTGCTTTTGCTGCTGCGACTGAGCCTTTGGCAGGATTTCGCTGCTAAGCGTCAGTTTGGCATCTTCAGGGAGAACTAAACGGCCTTCTGAAATTATTTTCAAATCGTTGATAATCAACATGTCGTTGACAACGCTGCGATTCCACTCCAAATAATTGCGTTTCATCTGGTTGGCCAATGAATAAGCAAGGGCTTCGCGCACTTCATCATTCTCTTCTTGCGAAGCGGTCTCAATCATTTTTATCATATACTGGCCGTAATGTCCGTAATGAATCTTGTTGTTCTGATAATCGATGTGGCGAGGCTTTGATTGTTTTGTCGAAATCCTCGGAGGTGCAAATGGTGCATCGACGTCGAGTTTGCCTTCCGACATGATGAACAGGTGATCCCAAAGTTTGTGCAGGTAATCGCTTGATTCCTTGACTTGTGGGTTCATCTGCGCCATGATGCTGACGATTTTGTTGGCTGCTGCCGTGCGTTCCTTGCGGTCTTCGATTTCTACCACGCGGGCAATCATTTCCTGAATGTTGCGGCCGTATTCCGAAATGATGATTTGCTTCTTTTCGGTGTTGTATGTTAATCCGGTTTGATCCATGATATTCAAATTTGGGGACAAAAGTAGTAAAAAAACTTTGATATTATCTTGATGTTGATTTTCGGATTGCCTCACGACAAGAAATGCTTTGCATTCAGCGTAGTTAAATCTTTCAAAAATCAAATCGAAAAATCTGTCAAAAATCGTTGTTTGTTTATTCGATTTGAAAATTGATTGTGGAAGCAAACTTTGATTTTTGAATGATTTTAATACAAGATTTTTGAAAGATTTCTTCGGCGAAGCCGAATCTATTTATATTCTGTTAATTATTGACAATCTTTAGTTTAGCAAACTTCAGCATGAGCATCTTGTCGCCATCGGTGTCGAAATGGATGTGTGCCTTTTTGTTTGCTCCGGCTCCTTCCAAACTGACCACGGTGCCGAAACCGAATTTCTGATGCTGGACGCGCATTCCTTCCTGCAATAAATCGGGATTCGATGGCTCAAAATCGGCTGATGCAGCGGCATTTGTGCTTCCACCCGAAGTGTAGTATGATGAAGTTGAGCGCGTTGGCATGTCAATCTTTTCAAAGGTGCGTCTCGGATTTTCGCTTTGGCGTGTGCCGAAACCTCTCAGGCTTGGCCCCGAAGAAGTGCCTCTGAATGAGGCCTTTCGTGTCTGCTCGATGAGGTTGCTTCCGATTTCCGAGATGAAACGTGATGGTTCGCTGAGGGTGAGGTTGCCGTAACGGTAGCGCGTCTCGGCATAACTCAAGGTGAGTTTCGTCATGGCGCGGGTGACGGCCACGTAGAACAGTCGGCGTTCCTCTTCAAGTTCCTCGCGCGTGCTGAGGCTGAGAATGCCAGGGAAAAGGTTTTCTTCCATGCCGACCACGTAAACGTATGGAAATTCAAGGCCTTTGGCAGAGTGAATGGTCATCAGGCTGACGCAATCGGCTTCACCTTCGTCTTTCTTCATTTCGCTGTCGGTGAGCAGGGCGACATCTTCCATGAACTGCACCAAATCGACGCGGGCGGTTTCGCCTGTGGTCTCGTCGACTTGCTTGTCGCTGAATTCCATGATGGCGTTGAGCAGTTCCTCGATGTTTTCGACACGCGAAACGCCTTCAGGGGAATCGTCTTCCTTCAAAACCTTGATAAGCCCGATTGAATTGGTGATGTGTTTGGCGAGATCGAAAGCGTTCATCTTCTCTTGCAGGCTTTGAAAACTCTGAATCATGATGGCGAAGTCGCGGATCTTGTTGATGGTGCCCATGTTGAAATCCTGGGGAAACACGTTGTTGGTGATGCAACGCCAAATGCTTGTGTTGTATTGGTTTGCCGTCACCATCAGGCGCTCGATGCTTGTCTTGCCGATGCCGCGTGCCGGATAGTTGATGATACGCAGCAAAGCCTGTTCGTCTTCGGGGTTGATGACCACGCGGAAATAGGCCAGCAGGTCTTTCACTTCCTTGCGGTCGTAGAACGAGAGGCCGCCATATATCTTATAAGGTATGTTCTGTTTGCGCAAGGCGTCTTCGATGGAACGCGACTGGGCATTGGTGCGGTAAAGCACGGCAAAATCCTTATTGTCGAGCTGACGCTGCATCTTGTAGCCGAAAATGGAATTGGCTACCAAAGTGCCTTCCTCGGTGTCGGAGGCGGCGTGCAGCAAACCGATGAGTTCGCCGGCTTCCTTGTCGCTCCATACTTTCTTCTTGATTTGGTCCTTGTTGTGCGCAATGATGTCGTTTGAGGCATTGACGATGTTTTGCGTCGAGCGGTAATTCTGCTCTAAACGAATCAGTTTATAGTCGGGATAATCGTTCTTGAAATTGAGGATGTTCTGGATGTTGGCGCCACGGAAAGCGTAGATGCTCTGGGCATCGTCGCCGACCACGCAAATGTTCTCAAACAAGGCTGCAATGCGCTTGATGATAAGGTATTGCGCATAGTTGGTGTCCTGATACTCGTCGACCAAAATGTACTTGAAATGGTTCTGGTATTTATACAAGACATCGGGATTGTCTCTCAAAAGCACATTCGTGAAATAGAGGATGTCGTCGAAATCCATGGCGTTGGCGCGGTGCATGCGCTCGTTGTAGAGCTTGAAAAGTTGCCCGATGAGCGGCTTGTTGGCCTTGCGGTCGGCTTCCTGAATTTCGGCATCGTTGGCATAGTCTTCAGGCGAGTAAAGGCTCGATTTTGCCGATGATATTCTCGAAAGCACCTGCTTGGCGGGATAGGCCTTCGGGTCGAGTTGCAAGTCTTTCAGAATCTGGTTGATAAGCGCCTTTGAGTCATCAGTGTCGTAGATGGAGAAATTGGCCGTGAAGCCTATCTTTTCGGCATCGATACGCAAAATGCGGGCGAAAATGGAGTGGAAAGTGCCCATCCACACGTTGCGTGCTTCGCTGGCGTCGACGAGTTGCATGATGCGTTCCTTCATTTCGCGTGCCGCCTTGTTGGTGAAGGTCAGGGCCATGATGCTGAATGCGTCGATGCCTTCGCTAATCATGTAGGCGATGCGGTAGGTGAGGGCGCGTGTCTTGCCTGAACCAGCGCCTGCAATGACCATCACGGGGCCTTCCACTGTTGTAACAGCCTCACGTTGAGGATCGTTTAAGTCTTTCAGTAAATCTATCATCGTAAAATCAGTTGGGCGGCAAAGATAGTCAAATTATTTGGAAAAATTTGTGGTTTGTGGTGGGGAAAATTGGCTGCTGGCCGCTGGCTATTGGCTTTTAGCTGTTAGCCATTAGCTTTTAGCCAGCGGCCAAAAACAATATTTGTATCAAATGATGAAAGCTGCCGGTAAAAATGCTAATTTTGCGATTGTTATTGAAACTAACATGGTTATGGATAAATTTAAAAAATACGGAAACATTGGCTCTTTCCTCTTGGTGTTGGTTTTTTTAGTTAATGGGGCACTCGTATTTCTGGAGCATTATCTTCTCTACGACTGGTCGCAGTTTTTTATGGCAAAAATGAATGGCGGTTATTCAATCAATGTCCTTAGTTATTCTTTGAATGTTTTGATGAATACTGCTGGTTTCGCGTTTATGCTTTATGCTGCAATAACATGTAAGAAACTACGACTTTTATCTCAATCTTTTTTGCTCACGGCATGTGTCTTGTCTTTGTTGACTTCTGTTAGTGGAATGTGTAATTTTATTACTAATATTCAAATTGTTACAGTAATTATTTCAGCCATTTCAATTTTGAATCTGGTCATAATAATTTGCTTTGTGGTTTTTGCTTTAACAAGTGATATGAAGCGTCAATTTAAAGTTCTTGTTGCTGTTTTTGGCGCTATGTATGTGTTGGAAAGTTTTATTCCCTATCTGCTCGCTGAGTCAACGCAAACTGTTTTGAATTTTTGGTTTAGTTTTGTAAAAATTATAAACTTTATGTTTTATTTTTCGTTATGGTTAGGTTTTGCCACTTATCCCGTTGACAAAACCGATAACTGATTTTGCATGATTTGAGGCCAATAGTCTTCGCTTTTTGCGTAGTTTTGCAGTCCGAAAAATAAATTTGTGTAATATATGAATCAGGAAACTCCCGTGCTGCTGCTGACAGGTTATCTGGGCAGTGGCAAAACCACTTTAGTCAACCGCATATTGTCGAACCGCAAAGGCATTAAGTTTGCCGTGATTGTCAACGATATAGGCGAAGTCAACATCGATGCCGACCTCATTCAGAAGGGCGGTGTCGTCAACCAGGAGGACGACAGCCTCGTTGCCTTGCAGAATGGCTGCATCTGCTGCACATTGAAGATGAACCTCGTGGAACAGCTCGTCGACCTCATGCGCCAGAAATGTTTCGATTATATTGTTATCGAAGCCAGCGGCATCTGCGAGCCGGAACCGATTGCCCAGACGATTTGCTCCATGCCCGAAATGGCCTACGCCTTTACGCGATTCGGCACGCCGCGCTTGGATTGCATCGTGACCGTTGTCGATGCCTTGCGTATGCAGAGCGAGTTTGGCTGTGGCGACAATCTGGTGAAAGAAAATATCGGCGAGGAAGATTTGGAAAGTCTTGTCATCCAGCAGATTGAATTCTGCAACATCATTTTGCTGAACAAGGCTTCGGAAGTGTCGCCAACGGAATTGGGACGCATCAAGGAAATCATTCGCGCCTTGCAGCCGACGGCTGAAATCATCGAGTGCGACTATGGCGATGTCGATTTCGACCAAATCCTGAACACCCATCTCTTCGATTTCGACGAAGTGGCCGGTTCGGCAGGCTGGATTCGTGGCGTTGAAGACCGCATGATTGAAGACCACGATGATGACGATGAGGAGGAAGAACATGAACATCATCATCACCATGATGACGACGATGATGAGGATGAACACGAGCACGGACATCACCATCATCACCACGATCATGACCATGAACACGAGGGTGGGGAAGTGGAGGAATACGGCATTGGCACTTTCGTCTACTACCGCCGCGAACCGCTCAACATGGGTCGTTTCGATGAGTTTGTCGCCCGTAAGATGCCGAAAAACGTCATTCGCGTGAAAGGCATCTGCTATTTCCAGAGCGACTACGACATGTGCTACATCTTCGAGCAGGCCGGCAAACAAATTCAGCTCCGCGAGGTGGGACAGTGGTTCGCCACCATGCCGCCTTACGAACTGAAGCAGATGATGGCCAGCAATCCCGACTTGCGCCGCGACTGGGACGACCGTTACGGCGACCGCATGCAGAAACTGGTTTTCATCGGCCAGCACATCGACAAGGAAGCCATCACCAAGGACTTGGATGAGTGCTTGGTGAAATAAACTGATTGGAATTTTATGGTGTTTATGTAGAGACGTCGCGCGCAACGTCTCTACTTTTTTGCAGGTATTTCTTCGGGTCATACACGAAATTGTCGGAGGACAAGTAAATGGCTCGTAGTAAAAAATGTTCTAAATACAATCGTAATATGAAAAAACATCCTATATTTGCGAAAAATTTCGCAACGAAAAATTTCGCATGAAGAACCCATTCAAATTCGGAACAATTGTTGAGAAAAATCACTTTACTTCCACCTCGTCAACCATAATCCAAGCCTTTTCGCCAGCGTTAGGATGCCATTCGGGAAGTGTGCCATAGCTTTCCACCCTTACACGGATAAACTTCACTTTTTCAGCCTTGACTTTGGCGCGAGCCTCTACCCTACCCTTGCCCGCCATCTTATCCACGCCATCGTACACAGGCAGTGATGCACGCTGCCATTCGGAATAGTTTTCACCGTCATTCGAGAAACTGACCATTACACTTTTCGGCCACATCACCCAATCGTTAGGTTCGTGACAGAAACCGATTTTCACCGTATTGAAGCTCAAAGGTTTAGACAATTCCATTGTAGCTTCCACATCCTTGCCATCAAAGCCAAGCCAATCGTTGTAGTAATCACCAGGCAAGCCTTTTTTTCCATCCATCAAGGCAATGTCGGCATCTTTACCATAACGAATTGACGGAGCATCTTTGTAGGTCGTATTCAAAATAGGAAGCATATCAAAACGCTGATGAGTAGTGAACGAAGGCAAAGCGTGATTCTTTATCGCCTTGACTTTCAACTCGCAACTACCATCCATCACAAATGGCTTCTTATAGAGTTTCGATTTTTTCGTAGGTTCCTTGCCATCAAGTGTGTAATAGATTTTTGCCTCTGGGTCATCGCAACTCAAGCTAACCGTAACAGGATGATTGAAAACACGTTGCAAGTCTGTCGTAATTTTTGGCGCAGGCAGAATCATTTCGTCTATGCAAAAAGCATCTTGCGCATAAAGGTTAAACGGGTCTTCTTCCTCCAGATTGATTCCCTTGAAACGAAGCGAATACTCATAAACCTGGTTTTTAATCACATAGCGTTCATCAACGCCAGGGCCACAGGTTGCTGTACCGAGTGGAGCCTGCTTATAATCCAAATTGAAAGTGAAATCGTCTTGCGGCTCCAACTTATTGATGCGCTCGGCTGCCGTCAGATTGTCATCGTCGTAATTATACATGCTGAAATTGAAAGGTTCATCCATGGTGACAAACAGGCCGAAATCATTGTCTTTATTCATGATGGTCAGCCAACGCACATCGGCGCGGTTGCCGTTATCCTGAGGAACGGGATGCTGTTCAAACATGTTGAAAGCATTCAACACATGAAGGCCAAACTTTCCCGCCGCATTACGGTCAGGATAGTTTTCTGCATTTCTGCCAGCATACATAACATTCTGATACTCATCAGATATTTTCATCTGCATACCGATCTTCGGAAAACTTGTCACGGTAGCATCTGGTTCTATACGATTTTTCAAAGTAATGTTTCCTTCCTGATCAATGAGATAGAATTCGTTGACAAGAAGTTGCCTATTCCCTGCAATATCATAAAGCCCAACCGTGGCTTGGAAATAAACCGATCCGTCCCCTGCATAATCGGCATGAGCATATTCACATTTCGGGGTAAGATGTTGAAGTCCAGCTTTTTTCCAACGCGGCAAAGCCCAACCGTCAACTTTATCATTCAAAGTCGGAGCACGCCAGAAATTTTGCCTGAGGTTACCTTCCAACAAATCCTTGCCTTCGTATTCATATTCCAATATTTCAGCCGTATTGGTATCGAATGAAACGGAAAACCTGTTATTGGAGACAACCATGGCCGAATCAGACGGATAAACATGTAATTCAAGCGGTTGGGCATCATCGGCAATCTCAACGGCATGGCGTTCTTCCGACGGCCAATCCAATTTGAATTCGTCGTAGGCGATCTCCGTCCCCGCTATCATAAACGGATGGTCTTCTTTTAAAGTGACCGAGAAACGCACAAAAAATTCCTCGCCCTGATGACCGTAAATGCGCAAACGTGGAACAAATATCTTTTGCGTCTCAAAAGGCTTCATGTTCAGTTCGATTTCTCCTTTCGTCAAAATGCGCTCGGCTGAGAAAATCACATAATGGCAATTGAATGCATTTGCGTTAGTAAATGAAAACCAATTCTTTGCCTCAAATTCGCCAGTCGTAACATCAACAGGCTTGAACTTTATCTGCTGATAAACTTTCTTCACCTCGGCTGCATGATGATGCGGCGTGCGGTCGCTCTGTATAATGCCATTGGCACAAAAACTATCGTCGTCGCCCACACCGTAGGCTTCGCCGAGGTCGCCACCAACAGCCAGCCAATTCACCTTTTTGGTAGCATCGTAGACAATGAAACTTTGGTCAACCCAATCCCAAACGCAACCGCCTTGCAATTGTTCATGCTGTTCAATAAGGTTCCAGTAATCCTGCAAACCACCCATGCTGTTGCCCATGGCATGACAATATTCCACCATGATAAACGGACGATGGAATTTATCCATTCTTTCCTCAACGTAACGCTTCAAATAATCGGTACTACTATACATTAAACCAACGACATCCGTATTCCAATCCAAGCAAGCACGTTCGTAAATGACCGGACGCGAAGCATCACGTTTTTTCATCCACCGATAAGTATATTCAAAATTGATTCCATTGCCGCATTCGTTGCCCAACGACCACATAATTACAGACGGATGGTTCTTGTCACGCTCCAACATATTGCGGTTGCGCGACCAAATCATACCTTGACATTCTTCATGTTTGGCGAGGCTCGCTTCACCATAACCTTGCGCGTGTGATTCCACATTGGCTTCGTCGATAACATACATCCCGTAGCGGTCGCATAGCTCGTACCAATACGGGTCATCGGGATAGTGGCAAGTGCGCACCGTGTTGATATTCAAACGTTTCATCATGGCCATATCCTTTTCCATGAGTTCACGCGTAATGGCATGACCCGTATATGGGTCGTGCTCGTGACGGTTCACACCTTTTATTAAAACATACTGCCCGTTCACCAAAAACTTGCCATCCTTGACTTCGGCAGTACGGAAGCCAATATGGTTTGTCAAGGTTTCAATCACGTTGCCTTTTTTGTCCAAAATGGAGAGACTCATATCATAAAGATTCGGCTCTTCCGCCGACCATTTCCTGACTTTTCCGACATTTTGCCCTTTGGCTGGTTCAAGAACTGTCTTGGCATAATAATAGCCATCGTCGGCCAGATTAAAATTCAAGTCATTCAATGATTTCTTCAAGCAAAATTGGACATCACCGCTCCAAACAACAGCAATCAATTCGCTGTTTTTCTGTATCTTCTGCTTCGTTGATTGAACCGTTACATCAATTGACAAAACGCCGTTTTCGTAAGTTTTGTCAAGCCCGGCATGGACTTCATAATCGTAGATATTGAGTTCGGGTTTTGCATATACTTTCACATCGCGTTCAATGCCGCTCAAGCGCCAAAAATCCTGACACTCAAAATAAGAGCCATTGGAAAAACGATAACATTTCACGGCAAGGCGGTTCTTCCCTATCTGACAACATTTGGAAATATCGAAATCGGAATTGGTCTTAGCGTCCTCAGTATAGCCCACAAACTGACCATTCACCCAAACATAATAAGCCGATTTCACAGCACCGAAATTAATGTAAATCCGACAGCCATTCCACGTCTCTGGAATCTCAAAATCAGTGATGTAACAACCTACAGGATTATCGACAGTCGGAGCAAACGGTGGCTGATTGGGACGAAATTCATTGTTGACATTGACATAAATCGGCACACCGAAACCATTCAGCTCCCAATTGGCCGGCACTTTAATAGTGTTCCATGACGACGCATCATAATCAACCTTGAAAAAATTCTCTGGCGCTTTCGATGGATTGTCAACCCAATTGAATTTCCAATTGCCATTGAGCGAAATGGAATAATCTCCTTGCGGAACGACATTTACACGCGGATATAACTTGTTGATTTCGTATACATTGACATCATTCCAAGCGTTCAGTTCATCAGAAGTCTGAGCCTTTACAACAGCTAAAAAAGCCATGCAAATGGCTAATATCATTATCTTTTTCATTGCAATAAAATTTGTGGCGAAAATAATGCTTTTTGATGGATTAATGAAACAAATTCCTTGGTCATTTTTCTCCGTCAGCCTTCTGATATTTTTCCATCAACAAAAAAAGCGGTAAACCAACCACAAAAAAAACACAAACTCTGTTTTTCAGCGTCCTGCAAATAAAGAAAGTAAGTGGTCAAAATTAAACTGCAACATAAATTGGTTATCGGTTGTCAGTTATCAGTCAGTAAATTGTACAAATATCCAAGTGTCCAAATGTCCAAATGTCTAAGCGTCCAAATGTCAAAGAGTCCGAATCATCCATAACCCTAAATTCAAAATGTAAACTAAATTTAAACAAGCACTTAAGCAAATTAGTTTTACTGAACATGAAATACCGAGGGGTTGTGAATGCGGGAATACGATCAGTCTCGAAATCCCGCAGTCTCTCACCCCCCGAAATTCAAATTGAAGTTTTATTTTTAACAATTACTTATCAACAGTCTCTTTAGACCGCTTCCTATTTATTGCATCCACAATCAAGGCAATGGCTCCATCGCCCGTCACGTTGCAGGCTGTGCCGAAACTGTCCATGGCAATGTAAATTGCAATTATCAAGCCTAACATGTCTTGCGTGAAGCCTAACATTGAACTCAACACGCCCAAAGCCGCCATAATGGCACCGCCCGGCACGCCTGGAGCAGCCACCATCACAATACCCAACATGCAAATAAAGCCAGCGTATGTGCCGAAACTTATGGTCATTCCGCTCATCAGCATAATGGCATACGAACAGGCCACAATCTTCAGAATGCTGCCCGCCAGATGGATAGTGGCGCACAACGGAACCGTAAAACCGGCAATATCAGGATTGACATCGTTTTTCTTGGCTTGAGCCAAAGTGACCGGAATGGTAGCCGCTGACGACTGCGTTCCCAAAGCCGTAACGTAAGCCGGCAACATATTGATTAAGCAGCGAATAGGATTTTTCTTCGCCACAAGACCAGCCACACAAAACTGGAAAAGCAACAAAACGACCGTCATGGCAAAGATTATCAGGACGACTTTCAAGAAAACGCCAAGTATGACACCGATTTCACTCTCCACACAAATTTTCATGAAAATGCCAAAGATATAAATTGGGAACAAAGGAATGATAGCTTTGGCAATCAGCATGTTGACCAAATCGCGAAATTCAACGAGGATATTTTTGAAAGTGTCGCCTTTCACCGCCGCCAGACCTAAACCAAGAATGAAAGCCAAAATCAAAGCTGTCATCACTTCCATAAGCGGCGGCATGTCGATGGTGAAATACGGTTCGACTGCGCTTTTTGTCAATGTGTCCACATCGCCAACCGAACCCGCTTGGATGAAACTCGGGAAAAAGGCACTGCTTGCGAAATATGAGAAAAAGCCCGAAATCAAAGTCGAACCATACGCCAAGGCAACCGTAATCCACAATAGCCGTCCAGCATCCTTGCCTAATTCGGCAATGCCTGGAGCAACCAAGCCGATGATAATGAGAGGAATGGCGAAATTCAGGAAATTCCCGAAAATGCTGTTGAATGTGACGAATATCCTCACCAACCACGTTGGAAAGAACAACGAACATACGATGCCTAACACAATGGCAATGATGACTTTTGGAAGCAGCCCTATCTTTTTGATTTTCATGATATTTTCTTTTTAAAAATAATGCCGCCATTATGTTGCAATGGCGGCATGTGATAATTTACGTTCAATTAAAAATGCACTCTGCCAGGATAAACCTTCAAGGCTTCTTCAAGGCATTTCAGTGCGGCTTGCAGATCTTCGACCTTCAGGCAGTAGCTGATACGGACTTCGTCCTTACCCATACCTTCAACCGAATAGAAACCCGTAGCCGGAGCCAGCATGACGGTTTCGCCATTATAGCTGAATTCTTCAAGCAACCACTTGCAGAAAGCGTCGGAATCATCGATAGGAAGACGAGCCACAGCATAGAAAGCACCTCTTGGCGTTGGGCAGAAACAGCCCGGAATGGCATTCAAGCCAACCACAACACAGTTGCGGCGTGCAAGATATTCATTCTTAACCGCAGCGAAATAATCGTCTGGCGTGTCAACGGCAGCTTCAGCAAAAACTTGGCTGAATGCAGACGGGCACAAACGGGCCTGAGCATATTTCATGGCAGCCTTCATCACCTCCTTGTTCTTGGAGACGAACATGCCCAAACGGGCACCGCAAGCACTGTAACGCTTTGACACTGAGTCGAACATGATGACATGATCATCGATGCCCAGATTCAAGGCTGGGAACACATATTTGCCATCGTAAGCAAATTCACGATACACTTCGTCGACAAACAGGAACAGGTCATATTTCTTCACAAGTTCGGCCAATTGATGCAATTCCTCTTCCGAATAAACGGCACCCGTCGGGTTGTTAGGATTGCAAATCATGATGGCCTTGGTCTTATCAGTGATGACTTTTTCAAACTCTTCAATTGAAGGAAGCGCAAAACCTCTGTGAATGAACGACATGATAGGCTTCACGACCACATCAGATTCAGTGGCAAAGCCATTGTAGTTGGCATAGAACGGTTCAGGAATGATGACTTCATCGCCAGCATCAAGGCAAACACCAAAAGCAAACTGAATGGCTTCAGAGCCACCATTGGTGAGGATGATTTCATCTTCCGTAACATCGATTCCCCACTTTTTATAGTATTCGGTCATCTTTCTACGTGTTGAGGCTTCACCTGCTGAATGTGTGTAAGCCAACACTTTCCAGCGGTAATCGTTCAACGCTTCAAGAGCGAAACGTGGCGTTTCGATGTCAGGCTGACCAATATTAAGATGATAGACTTTGATGCCTCTTGCCTTGGCTGCGTCTGAATAAGGGACGAGTCGGCGGATAGGCGATGCAGGCATAACCTGACCTTTTTTAGATACTTGTGGCATATTGATATTTTTAATGTGTTTAATGTATGTTACCGAGTTATATGTTGAATTGTTAATTGTTGAATTGTTGAACTGTTGTCGACAGAAAACTGATAACTTCAGCAAATGGTCAAAAACAACTAAACGATTAAACCTCAAACAATTCAACAATAAAAAAGCCATCTAATCGGATTAGACAGCTTTTCGTTGAACTTTAATGTTTTATCTGTTGTTGACAGGTGAACCTGAACCGAAGTTATTTTCAGGCATTGCCTCAGCCGGCTGATCCATCACGGTGCCCTTAATGCGAAGGACGACGGTGCCATTCTGAACGGCATTCGAAGTGACGGTCACGGTCTTGTTGATGGTGCCTGGACGGTTTGTCCTGTAAGTCACCTTAATGACTTCCGATTCGCCCGGGAGGATAGGTTCCTTTGGCCATGTCGGGATGGTGCAGCCGCAGCTTGACTTTGGTTTCTGCACAATCAGAGGTTCATTGCCGGTGTTGGTGAAACGGAATTCACATTCGCCATTGCCATTGTAAGGCACATTGCCATAATCGTGAACGGTCTTTTCAAACTCGATTTCAGCGCCATTTCTGACTTCCTGAGCCTTCACTGCTCCTGCAAACAAGAGGAACAGACCAAGTAAACAAACTACTTTCTTCATTTTTATCACTTATTTTAAAATTGCACAAAAGTATAAATTTATTCTGAATGTGTGCGCAAACTTTTGATTTTTTGCAACAAAAATCAATTATCCAAAAACCATACCAAAAACAGAAGAAAAAAAATTCATTTTTTTGTTGCGCGTATTGAAAAATGTACTACTTTTGCACCCCGTAAGACGGCGGGATAGCTCAGTAGGTTAGAGCGTCGGATTCATAACCCGGAGGTCATGAGTTCAATTCTCATTCCCGCTACTTCAGAAGCAAGGTCAAAGGCCTTGCTTCTTTCGTTTATAGGGTTCATAATGAAGTCCTTAAACGGCAGCATCATTCCTTTTTCGTAGTCAAAATCATGAACAGAATTGAAAACAGAATCAGCACCACGCCGATGGCCACATTCAGCGTGAAAGGTTCGTGAAACACGGCCACGCCAATGAAAATGGCTGTCAAAGGTTCCAAAATGCCCATCACCGAGGTCTTTGTGGCACCAATTCTCTTGGTGGCTGATGCCAAGGTAATGGTTGCCAAAGCCGTAGGTAAAATGGCTAAGCCAACCACATTCAGCCAGCACGAAGCATCAGGCATCCTGTTGAGTTCCACGCCGCATTTTGTGAAGAAAAACAAGACGATGGTGCCTATCAGGAAACAGTAAAAGGTCAAGGTGAGGTTAGGCAAAGCCTTTACCTCCTTGCTTTGGTTGACAATTATTATAAATAAGGTGTAGCACAATCCCGACAGCACGACCAAAACGATGCCGCGCCAATCAATCAGGCCGCCTTCGCCGTTGAACGACAGCAAGACTGCTCCCGCTACGCCTGCAAAAATAGAGACCCATGTCTGCCAACTTGGCCGTTGCCCGAAAAACATCATAATCAGCGTAACCATAATGGGATAGACATACAGCACGCTGGTAGCAATGCCCGAAGGAATGAACTTATAGGAAATGAAAAGCGTAATGCTGCACAAGGTGAACAAAGTACCGACAATGGCCATCATGCCGAGCTGTTTCCAACTGATTTTCAATTGCTTTCCTGCAACCAACATAAAGGCCAACATCAACAAGACTGCCATACCATAACGATAGAACAGCAACGAGTTGACATCCAATCCCTTACTCAAAACCGGCACACCAAACAAAGGATTCATGCCGTAGGTGATTCCTGAAACAATACCGGCCATATAGCCCCACCATGTTGAATTTTTCTTTTCCATTTTATTGAATATTGGACTTTTAGACAATTTGACTTTTTAGATTTGTGGATTGTTTGATTTAAAGATTTAAGATTTAATAATTTAAAGATTTGATGATTGGACTATTAAACTTTTGAAGAACCGATAACTGTAAACTGAAAACCGATAACCTAAAAAACAACAATTCGTTTCGACAAGCTCAACGAGCTGATTACTCCAAATTTCCAAATCCTTGCTCTTCCCTCCTAACTCCTAATTCCTAACTTTAAAACTTTCCACTCTCCACTTTTCAACTCTCAGCTTTCCACTCTCATATTCCACATTTTCCAAAAACAGCGCATGAGCCGGCACCGACAATCCCGCCGAACAGCGGTCTTTCTGCTCGATGACATTTCGGAAATCCTGCAAACTCATCTTGCCACGCCCCACCTCAAGCAAAGTGCCCACGATGGCGCGGACCATGTTGCGCAAAAAACGGTCAGCCTTGATACGAAAAACCAACAGTCCATCCTGCTCAAACCAGCGGGCTTCCATGATTTTGCAATTGTTCGTCTTGACCTGCGTGTGTAGTTTTGAAAAACTAGTAAAGTCTTCATATTCAAACAACAAATCAGCCGCCTTTTGCATCATTGCCATATCCAAATCGCCATAAAGGTAATACGAATCCTGCGTATGGAAAGGATTTTTCGTGCGTGAAATGTAGTAATGATAGGTACGCGAAACGGCGTCGAAACGCGCATGAAATTCGTCGTCGACCTGCCATATTTTATAAATCACTATGTCGCCAGGCAAAAACAGATTGACCAGCTCAGTCAGCCTTGTCACATCCGCAATGGGTTCATTCACATCGAAATGCGCGTAAAAATTGCGTGCATGAACGCCCGCATCGGTGCGACCGCAGCCGGTAATGGCAACCTTCTGCCCCATTTTGAAACTCAGGCATTTCTCCAATTCTTCCTGAACACTATTCGACTGTGGCTGAATCTGATAGCCATGATAATTGGTTCCATTGTAGGCAAGATGAATGAAATAGCGCGGCATAAATTACTTCTATTTTGTTCGTTTTCTGAATCAGATGCAACTTGATGGCCTGTGAAACTCTCATTTTTGACGTTTCCAACCCATTGTCAACGTTGCAAAAATAAGGAAAAAACGAAACCATCGGTTGAAAAATCCAGTTCAATTGACAACCGAAAATCACAAAAGATGCACCCCTTACTTGACGTGAAATACCCCCAATCAACTTAACACTCCAAAAAACGAAAACATTTTAGCTTACTCACGCAACAAAAACAATATCAAACAAATAGCATCAATTTTGAAGAATACCTGCTTGTTGCCATTCTTCAATGGTCAGAGCGGCATCATGATTGGCCTATTCCATAGTAATGCCACACTCATTCACCAACAACTGTGCCAAAGTTGCACTGTCAAAATCGACATCCTGCACTTCCTGAAAAAGGAAAGCAGCCGTAACATTCATTGATACCATACGGTTAAAATCAACCTGTTTCTGACCTTCCGCCATGACAAGATACTGCTTGCCCAATGGACGGAGTTTCAAGCCTTCAATAATTCTCATACAATAACTATTATACGCTTTTTTTCAGACAAATGCCATGAACCAGCGAAATCACCTTCCTCCCAGATGTATTCAAGCACCTTAGCAGCTCTTTTTGAATAAGAAGAATCATAAAAAGGCATTTCCTCATTCGGCAAACCCTACTTTTCCACAGCAATCCATGCAAATGTCTTCCAAGCCTTCATTAAGCCAAGACCATCAATATAGCCCTGTAATTTTGCCAAATCAAGCTTACCATAAAGCGAGTGAAGCAACAAAGTCCAGTCGCAAATTTGACGGAATCCGACACCAGTTTTCAAATAATGATGCCAAGCATGATAGAACACATAAAAAGCATTAAATGAATCGAAGGGTAAATTAAGAGAATATCCATCAATTTCAACAAGATGCAAATCTTTCAATAAGCCTTCTTCTGCAATTTTTTGATAAAACGAATTATCACAAGCATCATGAAGAATAGCGGTCACGCGGTGTGTCTCAATAATAATATCATCTTTATCAATATTATAGTGCATATCCCTTTCATTCTCAATGCCCCAATTATGGGAATCCGTCATTTCGCGCATTGCGGCACAGCCTTCATGATAAATTCCAGAACCAACATAAATATCAATGTCGCCACATTGACGGAATTCTGGAAAAGGATAATTGTTTGCCAAACCAGCACCCTTTAGTAAAACAGGATCGATACCATGTGCTCTCAGGCGTTCAATAGCACGCTTCATATACCCATTCAAAATAGCATAATGACGACTATTTAGTCGTATACATTCAATCATAAAGGAACGCAACTTCAAAGAGAAAGCATGATCAACTTCCTATTGTAAAGCAGACTGGCATAACAATGGCAAAGTTGACTAATTTTCAGAGATTTGCAATACATCATTTCAAACAAAGGCAAAATCAATTTCAGGCATTACATTCCAAAAGGCAGAATGCAAAAGACATAGATAAGCTTGACGAGATGTTTCATCAATCATACAATATACTAACAATAAATTGACCTGCAAAAATACAAAATTAGAATGAACAACAGAATTGATGCAAACAAAAAACCCCGACGCTTTGTAGTGTCAGGGTTTTCGTTAGGGGTGGGCGGCGACCTACTTTCCCACAGTGTCTGCAGTATCATCGGCGCGGCAGGGCTTAACTTCTCTGTTCGGAATGGGAAGAGGTGCGCCCCTGCGCAATAGCCGCCACTTCTGTATCCCAGAAGGGCCTTGCGGAGG
>NZ_JBADWU010000090.1:0-33790 GCF_056203535.1 Candidatus Limimorpha sp.
ATTTGTTCCTTTGTAAACTTCATTTTAAGTCTGTTATTTAGAGTTTGGGCACCCTAAAGATACAGACTTTTAAGGGATTGGACTGATTGGCCAATCCCTTTTTTAGCCTCTGCGCTCAGACACACTTTTTGGGACAGTATCGGTTTTCTTTTTTCAACCACGGATCTCACTAATCCTCACGAATACGCTTTGCATCAGCAAGGCCACATTCGCTTGATTCGCCAGATTCGCGGTCTTTTCTCTGCGTCCGCTAAACACAAAATAACCAATACAAGTCGTTATAAATCAACAACAAATCCAACAGCAAACGACAACAAACGTTTAATCAACGGCTTAGTCTTGACATGTGTTGCACCTTTGCAGCGGAACAAAAACATTCACACACAATGAACGAATTATCCATACCAACATCCCAATCGGGCGAAATAGTCCTTTACCAACCCGATGAAAATATTAGTTTAGAAGTGAAACTTGTGTCAGACACCGTGTGGCTTTCCATCGACCAGATGGCACAACTATTCGGAAGGGATAGAAGTGTCATTGGCAAACATGTAAGGTCTGTTTTTAGCGAAGGCGAGTTAACCAAAGAGTCAGTTTGGGCAAATTTTGCCTATACTGCCGCTGATGGCAAAACCTACATGGTTGATTTCTATAATCTGGATATGATAATTTCAGTAGGCTACCGGGTGAAATCGAAACAAGGCATCGTGTTTCGGCAATGGGCAAACGGAGTACTCAAGGAATATCTTCTGCGCGGTTATGCTGTCAATCAACAGTTCGCTGCCATGCAACGACAGGTTGATATGCGCCTTGACGAACAGCAGAAAAGGATAATGAAAATCGAAAACCGGTTGCAATTGCAGCAGCAGCAAATCGATTTTTTCATCCGCACCAATCAGCCACCCATAGAAGGGGTCTTCTTCGAAGGCCAGATTTTTGACGCCTACCGTTTTGTGGAAGAATTGATAAAATCGGCACGGCAGGACATCGTGCTTATTGACAATTATATCGACGCATCGGTCATCGATATCTTGGGACATCGTGAAGCAGGTGTCAAGGCAGAAATCTACACGGAGACCGTCAGTGTGGCCATCAGCCATGCCGCTGCTCTCTACAACGCACAACACCCCGACATGAAAGTCGAGGTGCGAGCCTGTGCCAGCCGTTTCCACGACAGGTTTCTGATTATCGACGATGATGTGTATCATCTTGGAGCCTCCGTAAAGGACTTGGGCAAGCGGCTCTTTGCCTTCTCAAGGCTGGGTCTCGACAAAAGCATCATACTGCAGCAGCTTGGGGCAATTTGACCGCATATTAAGCTAATCAAGCGAATGTCTGCCAACCCCATTAACTACGTTGAAATGTAAATTCGGCGTAGCCAATCTTCGATTTCGCACAATTCGCCAGATTCGCGGTCTTTCCTCTGCGTCCGGCAGGAAAACTCCTACCTAAATGTAACCACGATGTTTTTTTCAACCACGAATCTCACTAATCCTCACGAATAGGGAATCCGCTTCGCGTATTCCTTGGCTTCGCCGAGGGTTTCCTTCTCTTTCTCCATGATGAGAAAGCGAAGCAATATCAGTAAGGATTTTTTGCAGGATTTTAAGTAAGGATTTTCAGAAGAATTTTGAAAAAAATCTCCATCAAAATCCTTACTGAAAATCTCCCTGAAAATCTTAACTGAAAATTGATGAGTGAACTATGGTTTTCTTTCTTTCGACCGCGAATTTTGCGAATTTAGCGAATAGGGAATCCGCTTCGCGCATTCCTTGGCTTCGCCGAGGGTCTATGAGATTATCGCTCACGTCTGGCAGGCAGGGGCTTGCGCCAGCAAGGCCCATTCGCTTGATTCGCCAGATTAGCGGTCTTTTCTCTGCGTCCGGCAGGAAGAGTTTTGCCTCTTCAGCAGCAGCCCAAATAGCAGCTGTTACTCACCTGTTTGCCCTTGGCGGCGACAAAGGTGGCATACACCAGATAATCCCCTTTCTTGAACTTGCCCAATCCCAGGCGGCATGAGCCTTGGCTGCGTGTCGCGTCGGTGAAATACGGACACACGTCGGGGCAATCGGGGTTGTAGAGCACCACCACCAGACGGTCGTCGGCATTGGCGCCGCCCGTGTGGCTGTTGTCGGTCCACGCGAGGACAAGCTCATCACCTTCCCTTTCCATACGCATGTCCTGAGGCTGTGCCAGGGTGCCACGGCTGATGAGCACCCGCTCGGCCACGACCTTCCCCTCCTCGTCGATGGCCTGTCGCATCGCCTGCGAGAGAGCCGCCTGCTGATAGTTGCTCCGTCCCACCGGCTCCACATACAGTTGCTTGAGCACCTCGGCGAGAGGCTTCAAGAAGAGCGAAGCCTGGCGCATCTTTTCACGTTGGCGCAACTGCGCCTCGGTTTTCGACTTGTTGGTAGTGATTTTCGAACGCAAGTATTGTCCGTTCTTGCCGTTCACCAAAACCACAGGACCTACCAATCCTGACAGTCTTCCCGTATTTTCATTTATCCTTGCCATGCGACATCTTTTGGTTAACTAGGGGGCAAAGATACACTTTCTTCGGAGTTTTCGCACACTTTTTTCGCCATTTCTTCGGTCATTCACCGAAGAATCACCGAAGAAACCCCGAAGAAACAGCGAAGAAACTCACTAGTTGGTGCGAAGAAAAAGACTCGGAAACCGCCAGGTGCCCCTTGGGAAAGAAAAAAACGCCATAAATTTTGCGTTTTCGGCAGAATTATCTATCTTTGTGGCAGTTAGGAAGCATTTTCGCCTTATGCGGCAAGATGCCAACCCTATGATTCAAAGACAAGTAGTATTTTTTCTTTTTCAGGCGTCTGATAAACAACAGCAAGGTCATGGACAACAACGACAACCCAAAAATCATCAAGGAGCTGAACCTGATACAGATTCTGGCATCGAGCAACGCCTATAGCGTGAAGGAGCTTTCGGAACTGCTTGACGCATCGCCATCGAGCGTCTACCGTTACCTCGACGACCTCAGGAAGGCGCGGCTCGTCGTCGTCATGGAGAACCAGCGTTACCGTCTGCCTTCGAAGGACAAGCAATACCTCAACAACATACTGCGCCTCAGCGAGGAGGAGGCTCATGTGCTCTACCAGTCGATCGATGCCATCCATGGCGACACGCTTTTCAAGGAGAACCTGCGCAGCAAGCTAAGCCTACTGTTCGACAGCCTTGGGTTGCCCGAGTGTACCATCAAGACGAAGAACGCTGCCAATGTGAGTGCCATCGTGAGCGCCATCAAGGAGCACCGTCAGGTGGTCTTCCACGACTACGCCTCCACCAACTCGCAGTCGGTGCGTGACCGGCATGTGGAGCCTTTTGGCTTCACGGCAAACTATGCCGAGGTGTGGTGCTACGACCTCGACGACGGCCTGAACAAGACCTTCAAGACGGCACGAATCGGCAAGGCCGAGGTGCTTGACGTCCCGTGGGCGCATGGCCGCAGCCACCGCATGGGGCACACCGATGTGTTCCGCATGACGGGCTACGACCGCCACCATGTGCGGCTGCGCCTGGGTGTGATGGCCTACAGCCTGCTCATCGAGGAGTATCCGCTTGCCGAGCGCAACACGCAGCCCCTCGACGCCACCCACTGGCTCCTCGACACCTTCGTGGCCGACTACCGTGGCGTAGGTCGTTTCGTCATCGGGCTGGCCAGCGACATCGAGATTGTGGACAGCCCCGAACTCGTCAGCTATATCAAAGACTACATTGCCAAGAACCTAGTCAACATATAACACCTTTATAATGAGTGGGCTGGAAACGCTCCTGTCCTCTCAATAATTTTGAAAAATCCGAAACAATAAAAAGAAGTTGCGCCCGACACGGATTTAGGGCTAACAAAATGAAAAGCTTAGTATCATTCCTCCTCGGCGCCTTGCTCGCCACCGTTTTCTGGTTCTTCATGGGCTATCTGCAAGTGGATGGCGACAAAATGGACAAGCTGCTGCACCACGACGAGGTTGTCACCGAAGAACTATTCGGCGATACCGAACCTGCTGAAGAGGTTGCGGCTCAGCCTGAGCCGGAAAAGGCAGCACCTACCGCCCAGCCCAGCATCGTGGGCCGCTGGCGCATCGCCGACCCTGTCGGCCATGAAGAACGCGAAAGGATGTTGCAGTTTGACGAATATGGCATCTTTAAGCATTATACTCTCACATCTGTCGGTCACTCCTGGGATTATAACTATATCGTTGAAGGCGATGTCTTGAAATATGGTTCTGGTAATAATTGCAACAATTCACTTCAATTCAAGACAAGCACGGTTAACGGCAAGGATTACCTCGAAATCTACAATAGCACAAGCTTCGGCGGGAAGTGGGTCAGGAGCAAGTAAGTACAAGTTCCTTTTAACTCTGCGTTTCTATTTTAATACGGTTGAGTTATTTATCTTTTTGAGGCCGTTTAACCTGCTCAACAAGCCCTGACACAAACGACTGATTTCATATCTAACTATTCTTCTTTCCAAACAAAAAAGGGACAAAAAGACAAAACCATTCTATACACACAACTGAGTCCATATAAAGGAGTATTTCGATCTACTCCATTAATGCAACGGCCCAAAAACAAATATGAATATACCACTCTTTCCACACTTCTCAACAAATATTCTATTGTAACAAATACGATCAATTTTGAATCAAATAACCAATGCGAATTAATACAACAATAAATTCTCGTTTTTTAGAGAAAAATCCATCGTGACACTCAAAATTTCTTTTATTTTTGCCACGCGTTAGGCATATAAAATATTACCATGGGACGAATACTGAATTATATTGAAAAAAACGGGAACGGGGTTTATCACTGCTACCAAACCCAAAAAGTATTCTTAGAAACGACTGATTTCGATATACTTAATTATGACGACAAGCCCGTTACTACCATAAAGTCAAGTAAATTTGCAGAGACAGATCCATCACGAGTTCAGACAGTGACAATCAGGGATAATCTAATGAAAAAGACTCGTCCTATTTTCTCGTTTTTTTTAGATGGATCTCGCAGAACCTATAAGGTTGACGACATTTCAATTGGGAAAAAAATATTCCCATTCTTAGCAGGCCAAATTGTTGTAGGATGTTGCGAAAGGATCGATAGGGATACTTTTAAACCATTTAGATTATGCCGGGATTTGGTCATGGCTCTCCCTGACGATTTTGATTATGACGATGAGGGGGAGAATTTTTGCAGGTTATATTGCGAAAAGATTAACGACGAAATCAGCCATCTGTCTTTCGTCGATTCGGCAAATCTCTCCTTTAGTAAAATTCTACTTTACAACACTGACAAAATAGACTCTCATTCCACAAACAGCAAGGATAGTTATAAAAACAGAGCCGTTTCTGCAATTCAAACTCAAATGACCGACAAAGAGCAAGAATTAGTTGCACAACTATGCGCCGAGAACAGACTTGACTCAACTCATTATTTGATAAAAGATGGTTCTTTGGAATATAACCCTGACAGACAAAGAACGGATGAAGAAAAAATAAAATATCGTCAAAATTTCCGTTATGTAATTGGAGTTTCCAAAAGCTTTGACCCAGAACTCATTCCCGATTTTGAAGGGCACAAACTATCCCGTACCATTGCTGGATTGAAACCTCACGAAAGGACAAAGGTTTATCGATACAAATCCGAATTTAACGGAGAAGAATATGCAGTTTGGTATCTCCGACTCAGAAATAGCAATTTTAGAGAAACGAATTTTTCTGACATCATTAAATGCGAAATGGTTATCTTAAACGAGGGGGATTTTATCCCAACAGATCTTGTAGATGTCATTTCTGCAAATCTTATCAACGAAGCCTTCCCTGTGTGCTATGGCGCAGACAGCAGATGGGCCAATCATTTATATCCCGTATATTTAACTGAAACATTTTGCAAGTCTAAATACTACAACACCGAAATAATTCTAAACCTGTTTTAATATGGAAAAAGTAATAGGAAAAGTTTCTGCAACCGAAAAGTGTCCATCAACAATTGATGACTTTTATTTTTGGACTGATAAAAAGCAGATATTAAGTCCATTTGACATTGTGAAAGTACACCACGAAGGGGATTCTGTCTCATTTGGAGTAGTCGAAGAAATCAACCATATCACAGATGCTCCAAGCCACTTTACAAGTTATATTTCAAGTGATTTTGGCGACATCAACGAGACTATTGGGAATATGAACAGATTAGGAATGAATTATGTTAAAGCTCGTGTTGTTGGCAATACGAAAAACATTTACACCCCTGTATTAAATGGGCAGCAAGTTTCATTATGCAACGAAAACGACATCAAGCAAGCTCTTGGTTTATCAGAAGAAGATGTAAAAAACCCTTTAGTATGCGGTTATCTTCAGATGTATCAAGGTGAAGAGCAAATCAAAGTTAAAGTTGTATTGAATTCTCATTTTTTAATCGGTCCAGATGGTGCTCACATGAATATTTCTGGAATATCAGGTCTCGCAGCTAAAACATCATATTCCATGTTCCTCCTTAGAGCCATCCAAAGCAAATTTAAATTAGATGGTGGAGAGACTGCCGCCTTTGTGTTTTTCAATGTAAAAGGACGTGATTTGATGGCAATTGACGAACCCAACACAGAATTGAGCGAACATGACAAGAAAATATACGAAAGCCTTGGACTATCTGATCAGCCTTTTGAAAACGTTCACTATTACTATCCATACAGCAAGACCGACATGGCGAAAGTTCAGTCATACGCCGATCCAAACGATGTTGAAGCTCAAAAAGCCAGAGGTGTCGCCAGAACATACAAATTCACCTTTGGGGAAAACCAAGACAAATTGGATTTACTATTAGCAAATGAAGATGACAGTTCTGGAACCTTAGAAAGTTGTGTAAATTACATCATCAACCAAGAAGGCGGATTTAGTGGAATTGACAAATGGGAGACTCTAAAATCCGAAGTTGATAGATGCACAAAAACAGGAAGCAACGGAGGAACCAAAAATGAAATCCAAGTTGCTAGTTGGAGAAAATTCAAAAGATGTATTTCTAAAGCATTGTCTAATGACGTATTTGCAAAAAACACCGTTAAAGATGAAGTTGAACTGTGTGATGAAATACAAAACAACCTAAAAGCAAATCAGGTTATGGTAATAGATATCGCTCGTCTTGATGAAAACACACAAAGTTTTGTTTTCGGAAGTGTTGCAAGAGCAATCTATGATTTAAAACTTGGCGCCGACAGAAGTGACATCCCGAACAAGGTAATTTTGTTTGTTGACGAGTTAAATAAATATGCATCAAATGACATTCCCAAGAACTCTCCAATCCTACGTCAACTACTTGACATTGCAGAAAGAGGGAGATCTCTTGGAATCATTATGTTTTCTGTGGAGCAATTCAGAAGTGCCATTCACGATAGAGTCAAAGGAAATTGTGCAACCCAAGCTTATGGCAGAACAAATGCCATAGAAGTATCCAAAGCAGATTATAAATATATCCCGAAAACATATCAAAACATGATGACACGTCTTTCCCCCGGCGAATATATCATTTCAAACCCCGCATTACGTTCTTTGGTGAATATTAAATTTCCAAGACCAGCATACAAGCAATTCCCTAATGGTTAAACTCAATAAATAAACAATTAAAATATGTCAACCGAATACACTCCCCAAATTAAGAAAAACATCTTAAAACAGTTGATGTTTTCCATGTATTCTGATGCAAAAATAATGTACAGAGAATATGTGCAGAATGCTTTTGACTCTATTAATGAAGCTGTTGAGCAAAAACTATTGACACAAACCAAAGATGGCTTTGTGGACATCAAAATCAATAAAGCCGAAAATCGTGTTACCATCACAGACAACGGAACTGGTATTAAAGCAGAAAAAGCAGAATCTGTGTTGTTAGATGTTTCAAGCAACAATAAAGACGGAATTCATCAAGCAGGTTATTTCGGGATCGGCAGACTTGTAGGTGCTGGCTTTTGCCATAAATTGATATTCAAAACTAGCTATTATGGAGAAAGCGTTGCTACAAAAATCGAACTTGACATAGATTTAGCCACAAAACTATTTAATGATGACGAAGACTACCAAGCTTCTTATGTCTTAGGAGAAATTGCAACGAAATCCATTACTGAAGAGCAACCCGACAAACACTATTTTTCAGTTACATTAGACCAAATCAAAGAAGGTTATTCCGATTTGCTTGAAGAAAATGAAATTATTAACTATTTAAACACAGTTGCCCCTGTTGAATATGGCGACGCATTTAATAGTATTATTATTTCCTCAAGCACAGAAAACAATTTAGAGTTCAAACAACGGATGGGATCCATAAAAACGGCCCAGATAGTTGTTAATGTAACTCGCAGAATACAAAAGCAATACGGATTAAAGGTTGTTGGAACCAACGATGAAATTGAAGGATTAGAATTTTTTACAATTAAGGATCCGAATTATGGAGAACTAGCATGGGGGTGGTATGCTCTGACCAAATATACCATACAGATTCCTTCAAGTGACAATTTGGCTGGAATCAGACTAAGGAAACACAATATTCAAATTGGAAACCAAGATATTCTGACAGGAAGAAACTTCTGGTCCGAAGATCGAGGCAATTCATACTTTTATGGAGAGTTATTCATTACTCATGATGATTTGCGTCCTAATTCCGCCCGTGACGGTCTCATGGATACTCCCGTAAAGAGGGCATTCATAGTCCAGCTGAAATCTCAATTTAGCGAGCTGTCTAAAATGTACAAAAAAGCAAACGAAGCAAAAACATGTATCAAAAGCATCAAAGAAGGGATCGAGATGATTCACTATAGAAATCAAATCACTCCAGAGGCTAATGACAAAATATCCAACAAGGGCATTGACAAATTCAAAAAACTGTTGAGGATAGAAGGTCCTGTTCATGATGTTGTAGAGCTTTATGTGAACGATTTTCAAACTGCAAAACAAGAAGCCGAAGATTTGATTGCTGATATTAACAGCATTCAACCACAAATACCTTCTACACCACAGACACCCCAATCACCAACGTCTTCTACACCACAAATACCTTCTACGCCACAGACACCCCAATCACCAACGTCTCCTACACCACAAACACCTTCTACACCTCAGACACCAACGCATCCTACGCCACAGACGCCAACTGATTTATTCAAACAACTTGAAGGAATATTAGACAAAAACGAAATCTGGTTTTTAAGAAGAATATTTAGGTCTCTGAATAATAATTGTCCTCAAAACGAGCGAGACTTGGCACTTATCGAACAATTAAAAAAACTAGTGGTCAAAGATTTAGTTAACGAAGCAAAAGTTATCAAATGACAAAGAAGGTATTACTCATAGAACCAAATTACTCAAACAAATTTCCCCCAATTGGTTTGATGAAAATTTCCACCTATTATAAACAACTAGGCGGTTGGGAAGTCACTTTTTATAAAGGGGATTTGAAACTATTTGTAATTGACAGAATAACTGATGAATGCATTGACAAGCTAAACTATATTGACGACACAATAGATTGGTCCCTGCGAAAAGATGAAATCTTTCAATTCATTAGGACAAGGAAGCGAGAGCATTTAGAAGCTATTAAAACAAACGAATCCGAGATGGACATTTTGATTTCTTCCAAAATCATTGAGTCTAAAGATTACTATTGGAAAGGCAAATGGAAACAAAATCCCGAATGGGACAGAATAGCAATAACCACATTATTTACATTTTATTGGGACATTACTATTGAAACAATAAATTTTGCAAAACAGCTTGTAAAAAGAGAAGAGGACATAATGGTTGGTGGTGTATTAGCATCCATTCAGACAGCGGAACTAAGAAAAGAGGTCGGACCTAGAATTAATATTAAACAAGGAATATTATGTACGCCGGGCGAACTGGATCCTGGCGACGACAAAATCATTGACAATCTACCATTAGATTATTCAATTTTGGATGAAATCGAATACCAATATCCGATGTCCAATGCTTTTTATGGCTACACAACAAGAGGATGCATACGTCATTGTCCATTTTGTGCTGTACCAATATTAGAGCCAAAATACAACCCATACATTCCTCTAAAGGAAAGAATTGATCAAGTTAGAGAAATATTTGGAGACCAGAAGGACTTACTCTTGATGGACAATAATGTTTTAGCATCTGAAAACTTCGATGACATTATTGACGACATTATTTCTTCCGGATTTGCTCGTAATGCAAAATTCATCCAGCCAAACATGCTAGAAATAGCTATTAGGAACCTAAAAAAAGGCATCAATGACAGGGCTTACATTCGCAAATCACAATCGATAATTGCCGAGTTTTGCAAAGGACTCAAAGGTGATGAATCGTATATGGTATATAAGGTCATGGACAAATATCATATCGGGAAACTATCAACATCAAAAAAAAGCAACCTTATTGCTGCGTATGAAGAAATAAAAGATTTATATCAGAAACATCATCGCCCTATTGCGAAACAAAGATTCGTAGACTTCAACCAGGGTGTTGATGCACGGCTTTTCACCAAAGAGAAAGCCGAGCTTCTATCAAAAATAGCCATAAAGCCTTTAAGGATTGCTTTTGACAACATCAAAACATTCCCAGAATACAACCAAGCATTGCGTTGGAGCGCCGAAGCAGGAATAAAAAATTTCTCAAATTACTTATTATACAATTTCACCGACGAACCAATTGACTTATATAAACGATTAAAAATAAATGTTGAATTGTGTGATGAACTAAATGTTAACATCTACTCATTCCCAATGAAATACCATCCATTGAAACAAGGGAAAGATGATGTTGAAGATTATTCCCACAATAGAGACTACATAGGTACGCACTGGAATCGTAAATATATCAGAGCAATTCAAGCTATTTTAAACAGCACAAAAGGCAAAGTTGGTAGAGGCAAGGATTTCTTTTTGGAAGCATTTGGTTCAACCGAAGAAGAATACTATGAATTGTTAGAAATGCCAGAAACCTTCATCCTTTACCGTTTCTTTTTTAAATGGTTGGATGAGAAAGGTTACAAAGGCACAAATCACTGGAGAGAATGCTGGCACAAATGCAAAAAAGAGTTATCGACAAAAGAATGGACAGATGTATTATCAATAATCCATTCTAACATATTCACTGAAGAAAATGTCGGAAAAGCATCCTCCCCCTTGGTAAAAGAATTGCTTTCCTACTACACCAATTATAGATCTGACATCATTACTCCCGGGAAAAGTCTCTTCTCATTAAAACAAGAATACGATTCATTAACAAAATAAGGCCAAATGACCATTACCAGATTTACAACTATTTCTGAAATCTACGAAGACGGATTGATTTCCATCAGGGCCTTCCATTGTTGTCAAGCCCAAAAAATAAGAACCGTTGAAGATTTATACTTTTTCAATAAGGAATATTCACTTTGTAAAATCAGAAATTGCGGCAAAAAGACAATTTCCGAACTTGAACTAATATTGACACTTATAGCTGAAGAGCAAAACTTTATTGAATCGCCAAAAGAGGGTTCTCCATTAGATCAAAATCAAGAACAAGTTTCTTGGGGGAAGTTAATGCTTCAGGATTTATACGACAGTGGTAGAATTTCCGCCAGAGCATTCAACTGTTGTTTTTATAATGGAATAAGATCAACAAGTGATCTAAAACGATTTAAAACTCAGTTTGGCTCATTCCTTAAACTCAGAAATTGCGGAAAAAAGACCATTAATGAATTGGAAACTATTTTGCTTTTTGAAAAAGAAATAGAGGATTTGAAGAAAAATGAATTAGACAATATCTTCAAGGACTTACCAGTTTCCATAAGAAATATAATTATTGAAGAATTCAATAAAAAGCCAATCGAAACATCCGAAAGTAAAAAATGTATAAGGTATAGAGAAATTCTCAATACACCAAACGAGTTTTATAATATTATCCTAAACTACAATTCAAATTTCTTGGATTTTTATTATTCGATTGCTGAGGAAAAAGTTCAGCACAATCTATTTAAATTACTAAATTCAATCTGTATTGAATTGAAGGCAGCAGAACTGGAAAACACCAATACTTATGATTTGTTTAATTCATGCAAAATATTACTTTCGTGTATAAATGCCGAATTTGCGCAAGAGCTTGACGAGCCTCAACATTTATCTTCCATAAAAATTGATATAATTGCAAACCATTTCAAAAACGAGGCCGCATTTCTTTCAGAAAGGGCAAAAAGAGTCCAACAAAAGTATTTTCCAACATACGACCAATGTATACCATATTTCGGGTGGTCAAAAGAAAAGTTTTGCAAAACCATATTTAGCTACCGCAATATGAAAAAAACCTCCGATGAATTGTTCCTATTCATTCAAAATTTCAAAAAAATATTCTATGAATATGTAGCAATGACTGACGAGGAAGCGATTTCAAAGAGTGTAGCAAATAGATTTCCTTTTTTGCTGAAGATGCAATGCCGTTTCGCCTTTGAATTCAACATCCAATATGGGCATTACCCAATGTTCTATATTACTACCCAATATTTGGCGAATTCGGAAGAAAAAGATGACAAATTGTTTTCATTATTATACGGAATTTCCGATGGATATTCAAAAACTCTTGATGAAATTGCGAAATTAATTGGTTGCACCAGGGAACGCACCCGTCAGATAATTTCAAATTGCAAATTTGGAGGAATTGCCAATTCCTCGGAATGGAAGAAGTATGACACTGCTGGAATTAAAATCGTTACTTCTGACGACATTTTTTTCACCAACATACTAAAAACGGAGAAAATAGACATCTCATTTGACGCTTTTGCTGGGATTTGCAAAAGAATGTTCCCCTTTTCAATCAAGAAAACAAACGGGAAAAAATACTTAATATTAAACGAATTAAACAAATCATATATTCTTACTGCTGCTTTTCGCTCAATTGAACGACTGAAAATCACAAAGTACTCAGAAGATTATTACTACAACATTGAGAATTTTGTCCAAAACATCCCTATTAGGAAAAGCCGAGTCAGAAAAGACTTTATTGAACTTATTGCCATTTTAGTCCAAAAAGCTTTCCATCTTGAGGTTGATGAGAAAATGAATATAATATTCCCAAAAAACAAAATCGATTATGGGAAAGAACTTTTTCAAATTTTAAAAGACCGGGGAATTCCTATGAATCTTGAAGAATTATTTGAAGCAATAAAACTTAAAATCCCAGAAACAAAATACGACAACCCACAACAACTAAGGCCTATAATTCTCATTAACAAGAACATAAAAGCAATCGGAAAAAGTTCGACTTATGGATTAACCGAATGGGAGCACATAAACTTTGGTTGTATTCGTGACATTATTGTTCAGACTTTAAACGACAGTGAAACTCCAGTTCACATTGATATAATCATGGAGCAAATTAACATACACTATCCTAACACAAACAAGAAGAACGTCATGTCAAACCTTTATGAAGGACAGGATGTATTCATCTCTTTTATTCATGGATATTATGGCTTAGTAGGGAAAAAATATGGAGAGGAATATATTCTCACTGAGGATTCCTGCCGGCAAACCTTTGAGGAAAGATTTGCACAACTTGTTAGTTTTGTTCAAACATATGAAAGATTACCCAATTCTTCAGGTGGTCAAGAAGAATCATCTCTATTTCGCTGGATGTCAAGAGTTATAAATGGATCCACATCGGCCACCGAAGAGCAAATATCAAGATTCAACGCTTATATTGATGCAAACAAAAACATTCCTCAAAATGGTCTAGAATATGATTTTTTGATTAGTTGCAGACGATACCTGGAATATGTTGAAGAACAATATCAACTTCCTACCGTGTCAAGCAATCCAAAATTATATAATTGGTTTAAACAGCAAAAATATAAATATTTTGATTTGCTCGGAAATAGAAAAATGTATTTCGACGATCTCTTAAATGAACTTAGGGCATTAGAATTTGATGTTTAATTGTCTACAGTTAGTCCACCTTGTATCAACGACAGCAATCTATTAACAAAGACATGCCATTTGCTTGTACATACAGGATTGTCCCGTATTTGGCACAATAGCATATACTGAATTATCATTTGTCCCCCTTCCAACAGTTCCGCTCGACACGGACCTGAACTGATATTTACATCGATTCTTTCCATTTTAAGCAGAACTCATCATACGGACAAAATCACCTCGAAATGCTGAACGGCAACAACAACCTGATGCAAAAACGAAGATTCGAGAATCTTTCTGCCTTCATCCTGCCATGCCAAAAAAAATTTTTGTGCAAAAAAAACGCAAAAAACATACAACAACTTACTCAATAGCAAAACATAAAAACTTATCAACAGCCCCTTGTTGATAAAAAAAGGACGGAAAAAGTTTTTTTTCATTTTCCTTGTGCGCAATTATTTGTATTTTTGCATAGATACATGCAACATTTTTTAATAACATAATCATCTAATAATAAACTTAATAGAGATATAATTTATAATCATATACAAATTACAAAAAAAGGATAATGTTCCGTTACAAATTAAAAACCGAATAATAACATACATAAAAATGATACTGATTTTCGACACCCAAGACAAAGCCCTATCCCAGGAAAAGGTAGATGTGGATTTCTACCTCGAAATGGACCCATTGATGGATAAGATCTACGACATACTCATAGATGCACTATGCTACAGCACGACATTCAAGGCCGGTCATCTGTTCAAAATGGCTTTTGCAATATGCGCCTACATCTTGAAGAACAAACACCCCGAAGAGCACATTGCCGAGATGATAGAGATGTTGAACAACATGAGCAATGAAGAGATACGGAGCCTGATTCTTGCGACAGTATGGGTGCTGCTCAGCCTCTACCGCTCACCCGACAAACGCACCGACGACAAGATAAGGAGAATAACAAACCTGATGGAAAGAGCGCTTGAGGATAATGATTCAAGACAGGTAAAGCATTTGGTTTATCTTGCCAATGAATATGTCGACACAAGGAAATATGCCAACCTCGACTTCACCTCGCACGAAGGCTTCATCATCGAATCGGACGCACCGCCAAAAGTCAGCATCGGCAACGGAAACAACGAAAAACTGCTTGAATGTGCCGAAAAGGCCAAGCGACGACTGCAAATCCTTTCCGGCATATCACCCAAAACCCTTACATCATATATGGAACAAGATGAGTTCAACAATCTCGTCGATTATGTGAAACACTTTGTAATTTTCGGCGAAATTCCCAACGACATACGGAAAATCAATGCAAATGTCAGCAACAAGCAGTTCATCTGCTACACCTTCCATTGCATCTTTGAAGATTTGCAGGGCAGCGAGGCTAATCACAAAGCTGACGAATGGGTTGGCCTGATGTTTGCCATTTTCAGTAATTTTGATACCGTGCTTCCCAAAACATTCATCAGCAAGTTCAGCGAAAAGCCCAAAGACTACGATGAAACCGTAGCCACAATTGAGAAGAATCTTGCCAGTTGAGGTTTGGGACTCCAGTGGTGAGTGAATGGTGACTCATGGTGAACGACATCACCGAGGTCACCATTTTCCATATCAACACATTGATTATCAATACCGAAAAATCCCCTTGAAGTTAGTTTGCACTAACTATTGCGCACCATATTGTCACTGTACTAAAATTGCCGAAAAATTTGAAAGCAATGGTAGTACAACTCATCAACAGAACAAGATCACCCCCCACACAGGGCCAACAGTCCTGGAAGCAATGGCATTGCCAGAAAGGAGGGGGAAAAACGATAAATCATAAATAATAATGTGTAATAAAATGGAAACAAAACCCAACAACAACAACCGCTGCAACAGCAGCAAAAAAGAAAACAACATTAATAATAACAAGCCAAAAAACGTAATCATCATGGCAATTGTGAACAAAGGAATCCTTGACGGATTTTCGGGAGCCGTCGGCACAGTAGTCGGCTCGAAATGGAATGGGCGCAACGTCATGCGCAGCCGTGCCACAGAAGTGAAGGACGCGAACACCGAAGAGCAGGTGAAACAGCGCAACTTCTTCAAGGAGTTGGGCAAGGCCACCCGCGGCATCAGCAAAGAGATGCTGAGGGCACTCTACCCCACTTCGGAGATAGGCTTGTCGCGTCGCAACCTGCTGTCGCGTCAGCTTGCCGCCTGTGCGGTAGTTGAAGACGACACCAAGACGCTCGACTTCAGCCGCATCATAGGCATAGGCAACGGTCCCGAAGGAGCCGGCAGCCTGCAGTCGGCCACGGTCATCGACGCCACCGCCGTCACCCTGCCTTGGGACGTGAGCGAGATTGAATACGATGCCGGCAACTCGAACGCCATCATCGTATTGTTCAACCAGACCCACAAGGCCGTCACCTTGGTCAATACCAACGTGTTGGTCGAAGCGGGAACCGCCACCCTCAACCTGAAGGGCTTCGCCCATGCCGACGACCAGCTCTACTACTACGCTACGGTAGCCACCATAGGCAAAGTATCCACCCGCGGTTTCGGTTCGTTCATCATCAAGACCCGCGCCGAGAAATAAGCATCGTTTCACGGCAACCCTCCCTGTGAGGGACTCTTAGCAAGGCGCTTCGCATGAAGTGCCTTTTTCGTTTAGGAACAGGCAATATTTCACATAACCTTCAAAACTCCAGCAAAACCTTTTTGGCAGAGGAAACCATTCATTAACAAATGTATGGCGGACGCTGATAAGATGAACCACGAATTGCACGAATTTACATGAAGGGGTTTTGTCAGCAAAGCTGGTTTTTATTCGTGAGGATTAGTGAGATTCGTGGTTGGAAAAAAATTGTGACGAAAAAGACATCGCGGTTGAGAAGTTGAACCAGAATACGCAATGTGTTTAGTTTTGAATTGCCTTGATTTTTCATTCCTTCACCACGCGCGAAGCCTTTTTACGGCATTCGGCAAAAGCTATCTGAAAAATAACTATTTTTGCAACACAAAGTTAAGCAAGAATTTTTAAAATATCCCTATGACAAACGAAGAGAAACTAAACGAATTATTGAAACAACGCGGCATCAATCCCGAACAGTTGACAGCCATCACCATGGAAGACATACTGGCACAAGCCGAAGGATGCACCCATTTGATGGACATTTATTATACCCTGAAAAACACTGTGGATATGGAATATCCCTACTGGTACAACCGGGTCTGGCAGGAAAACGACGGCGACATTACGATTGTCCGCCGCGCCAAGGCCATGGCCGCCGCCTTGTCACACATGACAGTGACGATACAGCCATACGAAAAATTGGTGATGAACAAGACCCGCAACGTGCGCGGCGCTTTCCCATTCCCTTGGGTGACGGCAAGTTTTTTCAACGCACAAGCCGAAGCCCTGATGTCGGAAGCCGATGCACCAGCCTTGTCGGAAGCCGACGCTGTCTCCATTGTTGGTGAAGGAGGCGGAAACGTAACTAAAAGCTACGGGAACATCATTTCCTTGGCAAAGAAATTCGGAATCCGCAAAGAGGAAATTCCAGTCTTAGTCGAAGTTTCTAAGTCATGGAACGGCAATTCCGTAGAAGAATTGAGCAACAAATACGCCAGATATACCCCTGGTTACCAGTTGGAGCAAAACATTATGGAATCCGTGCTGTGCATGTTCGATTCCTATTGCATTCCCCAAGGACGCGAAGTGATGAACTACTACCTGCCGCTACAGTACGGTTGGGACGGCATCATTGCCTTGTGCGACCAACGCATCGAAGAGACTATGGGTGAATCCGACGGCGACGGCATTCTCGGCATGGGACGCGGCTATTATTATGTGGCCATGAAAATCATCGCCCAAGGCATGAGCAAATGGTGTCAGAACTATGCCGACCGCGCCCATTATCTTGCCAGCATTGAAACCGATGCCGTTTTCAAGAAGAATTACGAAGAAATCGAAGCTGTGATGGCGCACATTGCACACAAGGCTCCGCAGACTTTCCGTCAGGCACTACAATTGACCTTGGCCTGTCATTACGGCGTGGTGAACGAAGACCCGCAATCGGGACAGTCCATCGGCCGTATCGGACAGGTATTGCAGCCATTCTACGAAAAAGACATCCGTGAAGGCATTACAACGGAAGAAGAAGTGATTGAACTATTGGAATTCTACCGCATCAAAATCACCTGCATCGAATGTTTCGCATCTGCCGGCGTGACAGGCGGCGTGCTTTCGGGCAACACCTTCAACAACCTTTCGCTCGGCGGTCTCAACCGCGATGGTCTGAGTGCGGTAACGCCTCTTGAATATCACATCATCGAAGCCGGTATGCGATGCAGGACAACCCAACCTACGCTGTCAATCTTGTATGACGAGAAAACTCCGGAATCATTCCTGATGAAGGCGGCCAGCTGCACCAAACTTGGCATGGGCTACCCTGCTTGGATGAACAACCAGACGGGCATGAATTTCATGATGATGAATTACGGTCCAGAAGGCATGAACCTGCAAGATGCCCGCGCATGGTGCCTGGGCGGTTGCTTGGAGTCTTCGCCCAGCTGCTTCCTGCCTTTGGAATACGATGGCAAAATCACATGGATTCCAGGCGGAGCTGGTCCGACGGCTGGTAGCGGCGTTCATTTCGTCGGTCTCCCGAAAGTGCTTGAATTGGTGTTGACCAACGGATACGACCACCGCATGAAACGCCAGATTCTTCCGGCACATAACCGCAAACTCGACAGCCTCGAAGCCGTGCAGGAGGAATGGGTGAATTACCTGAAACAGATTATCGATGTAGTCAACAAGGTGAACAACTTGCAAATGGACATTTGGCGCAAGCATTGTATGCCGATTGTCAATTCGCTGCTCAAACCCGATTGCTTCACCAAAGGCCGCGACCTCGGCATGATGGGCGGACGCTACAATGCCACCATCAATTTTGAATCCTGCGGAACCATCACATTCGTCAACGCGCTGTCATCATTATATAAGAATGTGTATAAAGACAAAAAATACACATTGGAACAAATGTTGGAAGCCATGTTGCACAATTTCGGTTTCAAGACATCATACGAGACAGGCGTATTCTCGCCTGATTTCCGCGAAGCCACCGACGAAGCCAGCAAATACGCGCAGATTTTCGCCGACTGCCTGAACGCGCCGAAATTCGGCAATGCCGACTGGGAAGCCGACCAATTCCTGAAATGGTATGAAGACACCATGTTTGGCCTGACACGTTCCTTCCAATCGTATTACGGGAAACCGCTGTACATGTGCCAGATTTCGGTTTCCACCCACGGCCCACAAGGTTTTGTGACTTTGGCCGATGCCGCAGGCCGTTTGGCCGGAACCACCTATTCCGACGGATCCGTTTCCGCCGCTGCCGGAACCGACAAGAACGGCATTTATGCGATTTTCGAATCGGCAACGGTTTACGACCACGGCACACAGCAGAATGCCCAGATGAACCTCAAGCTGCATCCCTCGGCAGTAAATGGTGTTCAGGGAACCCGCAAACTGTTGGACATTGTACGCGCTTATATGCGCAAGGGCGGATTCCATGTGCAGTTTAACATTGTGGATTCAAAGACCCTCCGCGATGCTCAAGCCAAGCCTGAAAACTACCGTGACCTGATGGTTCGTGTGGCCGGTTTCACGCAATATTGGTGCGAAATAGGCAAACCTATTCAGGACGAAGTGATATACAGGACAGAATACGAAAATGCGTAACCGTCAACAATTTTAATTCAATGATTATGAAACACATAGATTGCAAAAATTACATATATTTGGATTGTGAAAAAGGAATGTGCGCCCTTTCGAAAGCAATATTGCCCATCGATGGAAAAGGAAGCGATGCTTGTCCACGTTTCGTGACAGCGGAAAAATGCGGCTGCTGCCTACATTTCACCAACCCTGATTCACACAACCTGGGAACTTGCAACGGCTTTGAAAAAGAAAACTGGACGTATGCATCCTGTGGTGCTGCCTCCTGCGAACATTTCAAAATGAAATAATTCCAAGATGACGGATTCAAGCAACATCCAAGCCGTCCTTTTCGACATTCAGGCCTTTTCGGTACACGATGGGCCTGGGTGTCGGACAACTGTCTTTTTTTCAGGCTGTCCATTACGCTGCCGCTGGTGTTCCAATCCTGAAAATTTCACGGTTCATCCGCATCTGATGTTTGCGCAGCGGGTCTGCAAATGGACTTCGGGATGCCGTGCCTGTACACAGCGTTGTCCACGAAACGGACTGGTTTTCACTGAAAAAGGGCCAGAGGTGCAATGGGAGATTTGCCGCAAGTGCCATACTTTCGAATGTTCCAGTGCCTGTGCATCGAGTGCGCTGAAAGTATGTGGCAAGTATTATTCCGTCGACGAACTCATGTCGGTGCTGAAACGCGATTTCAACAACTGGGGAAGCGAAGGCGGCGTCACTTTCAGCGGTGGCGACCCATTGCTCCATGCGGAGTTCCTGAAGGCCGTTTTGGTAGAATGTAAAAAACTGCAAATCCATACGGCTGTGGAGACTTCGGCCTGCGTGCCAGAAAGCACGCTTCTCGACATCATGCCTCTGGTCGATTTCGCATTTGTGGATATGAAAAACATGGACGACGAAAAGCACAAAGCCGGGACTTCCGTTTCCAACAGACTTATTCTAAGCAACATTTCCGCACTGAAAGCCTCGGATTGGCAGGGACGGTTAGTGTTGCGTTATCCAGTCATCAGCGGATACAATGATTCCGAAGCAAACGCCATCCGCCTAATCGATTTCATGAAAGAAAACGGATTGTTTGAAGTCAACATTCTGAAATTCCATCGTTTAGGACAGACCAAATGGGAACAATTGGGATACACCTACGATTATGCAGCAAGCGGCGACGTGGATGATGAAACACTGCAACGTCTGCAATCCGTTTACCTTGACCACGACATTTTGTGCTACATTGGCGACAAAACGCCATTCTGAATCAATCCTGTTTTTATTGTTTCACCACGCGCGAAGCCTTTTTGCGGCCTTCGGCAGCCGTAGTAACAATGAAATACACGCCCGATGCCTGTTTTGAGAAATCGAGGCAGGCATTTTCGTTTTCCGTCTCCATGCTGATGATTTTCCGACCTTGCACATCGTAGACCGCCACACTATTCAAGCCTTGGCACGAAACATGCAATTGATCGGCAACAGGATTCGGATATACCGCAAAATCATCAGTCTCAAGTTCATTTACCGCATCGAGGTCGTCAATGATGTTGGTGAAGTTTGTCCAGCCCGGAGTCTCTTCGTACAGCGGCTTTGTTCCGCATGGCACATGAACAGGGAATGTCGAAATCGACGTATGAAAAGACAGCAGGCGGGCTGTATGGCGGCGCAAGAGCATCTATTTTTATGTATGTCAAGCCCGAACACCCACCAAAAGCCAAACTGCCAATATTATTCAAAGTACTCGGCAACTCCAACCCTGTCACGGCATCACATTTTGCGAATGCATCTTTCCCGATTTTCATCACGCCCTCGGGCAAGGTGACAGTCCCTGTGAAGCCACATTCATAGAAACAGGAATTGGGAATTTCCGCCAATGGCGCCTGCATATCGAGGCTTGTGAAAGCACACCTATAGAATGCATTTTCTCCAATCGAAGTCACCGACTGAGGGATGACCAGTGGTCCTGTCAGATCAAGAATATACCAGAAAGCAGATTCTCCAATACGTTCCAACGACTCCGAAAGCGTAACGCTTGTAAAAGTTGAAAGCGAAAAAGCATAATCACCGATAGCGACAACCGTATTAGGAATCACCAATTTACCATTCTTCTCACTGAACATATTAAAGTGTTGGAATGCCTGGTCGGCAATCGAAACCACTTCGTAGAGACGGAATGTGTGGGTGGTATCGGCGGCCATTTCGGGAATAATCAAGTCGCCACCCTGTGGCGAAGCCTCGCTATTTACGACCTCCGCCTGTGGCGGATTGGACGAAAGGATTTTGTAATAAAGCGTATGGCCTGGCCCGCAACCCGAAGCAAAATCGTAATCAACATTCTGCGCCATCGTCCCAACCGAAACGAGCAGGGCGGTAATGAATAAGGTTAAGTGTTTCATTTTATATATATTTATAATTTATTGTATTCCACTATTTTAAATGTAACGATGATAATTCCATGGTATGCAAAACAGAACACCCACAACCTGTGGGTCATTGGAAACTAAATTCATAACATGTTTACTCATAATTCCTTTTTTCTTTCCAAATCATAAATTATCACCCGCAAAATGATAAAAACTTATTTCAAATCATTCAACACGCCTTATTTTCTAATCAGTTTTCCAGTTCTAATGGTTTCATCAGTCTGCAAAACAATCAGATACAGTCCGCTGGGCAAAGCCTCTGATGAAAAACGGAATTGCGCCGTGTGGTCGCTGATGGTCGCCTTTTGCATCATCATGCGTTGACCGACAGCATTGTAAACGGAAAGCACAGCTTGCTGGCCTTCAACATCATGCGCCATTACGAGGAAAGCATCAGTGGCAGGATTGGGATAAACCGTCAGACCTTCCATAGCCGGATTTTCATCCACGCAAAACATCACGTTTACTGGCAAAGGCAACGATTCGGCATAATCGCCGCAGCGCGTATAGGCTCGAACCGAAATTTCGGCATCGGTCGCAAAGGTGAAGCGGTTCCATTTCACCGTGGCTTCCGTCCCATGGCCAATGATTTCGCCTGTTTCGGCTGGCGACAAAAACCATTCGTAGGAAACGGCATTTTCGACTGGCGGAATCGAATAGTGGCCTATCAAGGTGGAATCGAGCAGGATTTCCGTTTCACCTTCGGGCTGAGGCATATAGGCTATCTCAGGCGATTCAAAAGTGACCGTCACAGTATCAGACGGATAATTTACCTGGAGGTCTTCATAATACTGTCTAGCCCTCATACGAAGCACAACATAACCACGTTCAATATCGTCATCAGACGGCGCATAGGACGCATGTAAAGAATATATGTTATACAAGTTACCGCTACCAATCTCATTAAACCATGTCACGCTTTTAACGCCATACGCATAACTATCCTTCAAGGCAAAAGGAGCCGGACATGTCGAAAAATCAGGGCCAGCGGAGAAAGTGCTGTTTTCGCCATGCGGAAGCGTGACAAAGTCAATGGCCGCATAATCACCGGCATAATTTTCAGTGTTGCCTTTTTCATAAATCCATGTACAAGTCGCACCGGCAGGGACAAAGAAAGAAACACGTGTCCAATCTTTCGTACCGTCAGCACTCAACATAAGCGTGGCATCAACGTAGAAATTCAGCGAATTGCCCTCATGCCCCGACAGACGGTAATAAAACGAAATGGAATCATCGGCACCACTTGGAACAAAGTACGAAAACATATTGATATCTATATCATCAGAAAGCGGTTGCGAAGCACAACAGTAATTGCCTTCGTAAGGCTCGACATCGGTCACCGCCCAATAGCCGAAATTCTGCCAGATGTTGAAGAACCAATAATTCGTATCAAGGCTGCCCAATTCGAAATCCTCAACCTTATTGCGTCCCAACGGAGCCTGAAATTGAACCCGATTGGCATAACTGCCGTTTTCGCCCGCCTCGCAATTGACATGCGCATAAAACACAATACCATTTGGAGCCGAATCCAAGGCCTCGACAGCCAAGGAAACGCTTGCACTTTGCTGAGGTTCAATGCTCTGAATCACAGCGGTATCGGCTAAAACCACAAAATCATTCAACATGTCAGCCCAAACCTTGACATCTTTTGCCAGCCCATTGCCAACATTCTGAATTTCAACCGATATTGTAGCTGTTTCGCCCACACCTAAGGTTCCATCATTGGTTTGCAAAACCATTTCGGAAACTTGCAACGCCGGCACGCAAACCGGAATTTCAAACGCACGTTCCGCGTACGAATCGTCGCATTGCGCCACTACCGTAATACCTGAATTTGCATTTTCCGAAGTCACATCTTTCACCATAAATTCAAAGGCATTTTCAATCAGCAGCGTTTCGTTGGGCTCAATATCGGCAAAAAGCGACAATTCTTTTGTAATATTCAGACAATCTGATTTTTCGAATAAGAACACAGTCCCATGACGTGAGGTCGTACCACCGATATTTCTCACCGTTACATCGAAAGAATTGCTTTCGCCTGCACACAGCGAACCTGAATGTGGCACCACATTTTCGACGGCCAGGAATGCGGTTTCAGGCTTCACGACCTCCAAATGACGCTCAAAACGCTGATAGTTCTGACCCGTTACCGTGAGGATGATTTTCGTTCCCAACGGGAAAAGCGGCAACTCTATCGTTTGCGACAAGCCTGTTGCTGGGACGAGTGAAACAAGTTCCACATCACCATCTTCAAGTTCCTTGCAAAAGGCTATCGTTGTATTTTGAGGCGCAGAAATCCTGAACGCCGTAACCCCTTCATACAGCGCCGGCTGATAGGATACGTTCATCTCCTGCGGCACCTCGGTATGCACCCTCAGAAAAGCATCGCAAAACGAAGTGAACATCTTATAGGTTATCGCCTTTTTCCCGTGATGCGTCACCCAACTGTTACGTGCCAGAAAGTACTTCCCCGCAACATTGCCGAAGGCTGGAAGACAATCACCTACATGGTCGGAATAATGCTCGACATCAGGCATAAAATCACTATCAAACATATCGAACACACCCCAAGTCAGCAGATCGTTGACAAAGGTGTACGATGGTCCCGTCGGGGCAATCGCGCCGATTGCGCCAGCTGTCGCGCCATCCTTAGTATGTTTGAGCAAGGCTTCCACGAGGCAGTCGCTGCCAAAATCGAAACGCCCTGTCGAGCAGTTGATTGACATGACGAATGGCAGCCGTCCGTGGTTATCAAGAACGCTCACCGAACCGTTGTCGAAGTGCGGCATTTCCCAACCTGTCTCATAACCGTGGTCGCGGTGCAGCGCCATGAACGCCCCCGCATTTATGGCATTGATAATCTGTGCATCGGTGCCGCCCGTCCAGCCGCCCAACTCCGAAGGATGCGCGGGCAGATAGCCCTGACCATCTGGGCCGAAATACGATACTATGGTCGGCGTGTTATAGGCCGCCGTCGACCACACCTCGTCGGGCGTTCCTTCCAGAATCTCGTTCACACGTACCGGTTCCTTGCCCTGCTTCCGCCAATAGCCGCCTACGACTTCGGCGCAAAGCTGGAACCACGATGAGGTCTGCCAGCAGCAGGCCGTAAGCGGATGCTGATAGAACGACAGTTCGATATTGGGATTTAACTCATAGTCAATCTGCTTTTCAACCATAACAGACAATTCATCAGCTGTTGAAGCCGGCAAGCGTGAAACGCAGATGTCTGGCAAGTCGCCAAAGTCCATGTAGTATATGCAGGAATAATAATTGTCGCTCACGCACTGACCAATCTCGGGATGGCTAACGTAATACGACGGAATGTTGCAGCTTAGATCCGTGCCGTGGTCGGCGGCAAGGCAAATCGCGACGGGCGGAATGTCCCAAGTCAGATAGGCATCATTAATCCAAGCGTCCAGTTCATCGGCACTGCTCACGCCAATTTCGTCCAAGCGTATCACTTCGGTCAGTATGCCTTGCTTCATGCGAAAGTTCTTGAGTTGGTTGGCAATGGCGACATAATCATCATTATTCGGGACTATTATCAGGTATTCGCAACCCGTGGCCTTTTCATTCAGCCAGCTTTTCATTCGGGCGGCATAGTCGATTTTAGGCAAAACGTTGTAATTTACAATGTTCCGTTCCAGAATTGCATCCCAATAAGGAGAGCGAAGACGATTTTCGCCAAAATTTTCCCCGCCTTCAAAGTTCAGTTCCAATTCGATATTGCGGCAGACCTGCAACTGTTTTGTAATCGGGTTGAACTGCACTGGAAAAAGACTCAGCGCCACGACATCGACACCGCGCAGGGCGAAAGGTTCGCTTACATCTACGTTTTGCAATGGATAGAATGCATTCACGGCATAAATCTCCGCATCCTTTTCATAGTCTGCATTGGCTTTTTCCAAGTCAGAAACAATGCCTAAGGATGGCGCAAGGTTCACATTCTCAAAGGTTTCCATTTCCATTCCAACAACATTCACGCTCACTTTTGCGCCATGCGGCACGGCCACAAAACTGCTGATGCAGGGCACATTAGGCGCGTCTTTTTCGGCTGGTAGCATGAAGCCCGCCATGCTGAAGGTCTGCATCTCCTCACCTTTATAATTAAAGGTAGTCATGGAGAAATCCTTTGTCTCGAAATGGATTTTCAGCCCTGAAGGAGTGCTTTCCGTTACCTGAATGCCGTTGGGCTGAGCTGTCAGTGAATTAGGTTGACAAATAAAAATTGCAATTATGCCGATTAACAATAATAATTTCCTCATTTTCAATAGAGTTTAAAATTTCATCGGCAAAAATAAGAAAAATAAAGAATTATTTTCATTTCTAAAAAAATATCTATTAAATTTGCCGTCAGTTTTCACAAATCATATTTTTTACAAAATGAAAGTACAAGAATTAGTAGACAAACTGGGACTTAAAGTCCTGTCAGGAGCCAACGGGCTTGACCGCGAAATCGACGGTTGCTATATCTCCGACCTTTTGAGCGATGTGATGGGCAACGCCATGGAAGGCAACATTTGGATTACATTGCAGACCCACAAAAACGTGATGGCTGTCGCTTCACTGAAAGAATTGGCCTGCATCATTCTGGTGAAAGACCTCGTTCCGAATGCCGAAACCATCGAGCAAAGCAACGACGACGGTCTGCCTGTGCTGCAAACCTCGCTGCCGACCTACGAAATTGCCGGATTAGTGTATAATCTGTTACATTAGGCAATTGGACGATTATTTGACAATTGGACTATTAGACATTTTGACGATTTGACGAATCTAAAAAATCCATAAGTCCACAAGTCTAAAAGTCCACAAGTCAAAAGAAAAAATGGAACTCAAAGCATATAGGGCCGATTTGCACCTGCACACTGTACTTTCGCCGTGCGGCGACTTGTACATGAGTCCGAGTGCCATCATCGAGCAAGCCAAGAAGCTGCACCTCGATGTCATCGCCATTTGTGACCACAACACGACACGGCAGGTCAAGGTGGCACAGAAAATCGGGCGCGACAACGGCATTCTGGTCATCGGCGGCGTTGAAATCACCACGCAGGAAGAAGCCCATGCCCTCGCCTACTTCGAGACCGATGAACAACTCGACAAGTTTCAGGAGTTCCTCGACGAGCATCTTCCACACATTCCGCTTGATGAGGATAAATTTGGTTATCAGCTTATTGTAGATGAAAACGAGGAAGTCGTTGGTGAAGAGGAATGGCTGCTTTGGTCGGCTCTGGACGCTGATTTGGACACGCTCTACGACAAGGTTCACGAAATCGGCGGTCTTTTCGTTCCGGCCCATGTCAACAAGCCTGCCAGCAGCTTGATGAGCCAGTTGGGTTTCATTCCGCCCGACCTCAAGGCCGATGCACTGGAAATATCGAAGCACGTCAAGAAAGAGGATTTTCTGAAGAAATTCGCCTATCTGAAACGTTTCAATTTCACCAAAAGCAGCGATGCCCATTTCCTGCACATCATCGGCGAAGTGCATTGCGTGCTTTACATGTACGACAAGACTTTCGATGAGTTCCGCAAGACCCTGCACGGCGAAGACGGAAGATACATTGACACTGAGCCGAAGGAAAAACTGCAATTGCTGTTTGGATAAAGAAATGAAAGAAGCACATCCCCCATATAAAGACATCACAAATTCAGAGACTTTCACCAAAGCCATTGAACTTCTGAATTATGAAATTGCCACCGCACAAGTCAAAGTCATGGCGGCGGCAAATGCCCAATTGCTGTTGCATTATTGGAAAATGGGACTTTACATTTTGGAAATACAGAAAAAGTCTGGTTGGGGCGCCAAAGTAATTAGCAAACTGTCCGATGCCATCAGAAAATCCAATCCAAACAAGAAAGGTTATTCTACTCGCAATCTGACCTACATGTGCCAATTTGCAAAGCTTTATCCGCTCAATATCATACAACTATTAAGCGCCAGAGAAGCAGAAATGTCGATTCCCGACACGAAAGCCATCCTGCAAACAGCCAAAGAAATTGAAGAAATTGAATTTGCGCAGGAACTTCATGCGCAAATTGGAACCTCAACATCAATTACGCAGGAGGTTCCTGCGCAAATAGAAGAAATATTCCTCAAATCTCCTATTGCACGCACCAACTGGGCAAGTCATCAAGTGCTGATGGACAGCAAATTATCATTAGGAATCAGATTCTGGTACATGTTAGGATGCCCAAATTTCGGCTGGAGCAGCAACATCCTTGATTTACAAATAAAATCAGGTTTGTTTCAAAGACAGATTCTTGCTAAAAAACACACCAACTTTCAGCGCACTTTACCAAAGCCTCAGAGTGATTTGGCCAATTATCTGCTCAAGGATCCATATATTTTCGACATAACGGAATCGCAAAAAGCCATGGACGAAAGAGATATTGAAAATCAATTGGTTACTCATGTCACAAATTATCTTTTGGAGATGGGAAATGGCTTTTCCTTTGTCGCAAGGCAAAAGCACTTTGAAATTGGAGGCGAAGATTTCTTTGCCGATTTAATTCTTTACAACATCAAGCTACACGCATACGTTGTCATCGAACTGAAAGCTCGTAAATTCAAGCCAGGCGATGCCGCCCAACTGAATTTCTATATGAATGTTGTAAACGACAAACTAAAAGGAGAAGGTGATAATGACACCATCGGCATCGTGTTGTGCCAAGGCAAAAGCGAAATCATGGCTGATTATGTATTAAAAGGATACAATCAACCTATTGGCATTAGCGACTATCAAATGAGCAAGGCCATACCAGAAGAACTAAAAAGCACACTTCCAACAATAGAAGATATCGAACGTGAACTATCCGAATTACAAACAGATAAAAAAATCACTTCATCAAAAGAAGAAAAATGAAAGAACTATCACTCCATGTATATGACCTGATGGAAAACTCCACGGCGGCCAACTCGACCCTCGTAGAGCTCACCATCCGCGACAGTCTCAAGGACAACATCTATGCCTTCACCATCAAGGACAACGGCAAAGGCATGAGTCCGGAGTTTCTCGCCAAGGTCACCGACCCCTGGACCACCACGCGCAAGACGCGCAAAGTCGGCCTCGGGCTACCCCTTATTAAAATGAACACCGAAAACGCAGGCGGCGGCATGAAGATTGAAAGCACCGTCGGCGTGGGCACCACACTCAATTTCTGGTTCCAACACGACCACCTCGACCGACCGCCGATGGGTGACTTGGCAGGTTCGCTCGTCATGCTTTTCTCTGCCCACGAAGACATTCATTTCATCTACACCCACATCACTGATGACGGCGAATTTGTTTTCGACACCGACGAAATCAAGGAAGCCTTGGACGGAATGCCGATGAACGATGTCCACATCATGCAATACCTGAAGGAAATGATTCAGGAAAACCTGAAGGAAATCAATTATAACGACTAATATTTTAATTTCGAACATGGAAATACATGAATTGACACACAGAAAAAGATTTGATTATTAGCTGTTGGCTATTGGCAACTGGCTTCTGGCTAAACAAATCATTAAACGAGAAGCAACTTCTTACATAATGCCAAGTGAGCCAAAAGCTAAAGACCAAAAGCCAAAAGCAACATTTTACAATAGAAATCATGTAATTCCTTAAACATTTGTAAACCAAATGACTATCAAACAAATTTCAGAACTCTTGGAAGCCAAGGTGCTTTGCGGCGCAGACCGTTTGGACGAAGAAAATGACATTGTCTTCGCATCCGATTTGATGAGCGAGGTGCTCACCATCGGCGACCACAGTCCTATCCTTTTGACCGGCCTCTGCAATATGCAGACCATCCGCACCTGCGAAATGGGCAACCTCGATGTCATTGTGCTTGTGCGCAAGAAAAAAGCCACGGAGGAAATGATTGAGGAAGCGGAAGACGAAGGCATGGTCCTTATGGAATGTGATTTTTCAATGTTTAAGGCTTGCGGTATCCTATATTCGGCAGGCCTCAATTCAATTTACTAAGTATCAACTAAAAAAACAAAACATCATGCATTTCGAATACCAAGTTTACGAAGCGGACTTTGTGAATGCCGGAGCAGCCTCAAGCGCCATCAAGAAGACGCTGAAGCAGCTCAACATCAACCCGAGCATCATCAAGCGGGTTGTGGTGGCGCTATACGAAGCCGAGGTGAACGCCATAGCACATGCCTACGGCGGCACCATCTACGCCGACATTGAACCGGACAAAATCACGGTGAAAATCGTCGACACAGGCCCTGGCATCCCCGACATCGACTGGGCCATGCAGGAAGGCAACTCAACGGCCTCGCCCGAAGTCCGCGACATGGGATTCGGAGCCGGCATGGGTTTGCCCAACATAAAGAAAAACGTCGACAAACTCAACGTAAGTTCCACCGTCGGTGTCGGAACGACCGTTGAAATGGAAGTCAACTTTGTTTGACATTTCGACGATTGGACTTTTAGACATTTTGACTATTAGACTTTTAGACTATTTGACTATTAGACTATTAGACATTTTGACTATTAGACTTTTTTGACAATTTGAAATTATTTAATTATGCATAATTTTGAAAAACTGACGATATGGAAAGATGCTCAGGATTTGGCTGTTGACATTTACAAAATGTTTATTGACAATCGTGACTGGGGTTTCAAAGATCAGATTCAAAGAGCTGCCGTATCCATTTCAAATAATATTGCAGAAGGTTCAGAGTACGACTCTGACAAAGTCTTTATCAGATATTTGAATATTGCCAAAGGCAGCTGCGGCGAAGTCAGAAACATGTTTCACTTATGTCCTAAAATCGGCTATCTTAATTCATCAACTGCCAACATCTACATTGAAAAGTCAAAAGGACTGTCAAACAAGATAGCGAATTTCATCACAACCCTTGAAAATGGGAACAACAATCCACCCACTCCCTAATGCCATCAATCAATTTATCCAAATGTCAAAGAGTCAAAAATTCCGCAAGCCCACAAGTCCAACTGTCCACAAGTCTAAATGTCCACAAGTCTAAATGTCCACAAGTCAAAAAAAGTATAACTAAACAAGAATAGCACACATGGAAAAGACCCCTTTCTTTCACGCCTTATCAATCGATGAAGATGCTTGCATCGGCTGCTCGCATTGCATGAAATCGTGCCCCACCGAGGCCATCCGCGTCCGCGAGGGCAAAGCCGTCTTCCTGCCCGACAAATGCGTCGACTGCGGCAACTGCTTCAAAGCCTGCCCGACACACGCCATTTACGTTGAACAAGACGACTTCGATTCCATCTTCAATTTCCCGTGCCGCGTTGCCATCGTCCCCGCCATTTTCATGGGACAATTTCCAAACGACATTTCCGTTTCGCGCATCTACGGCATCTTGAAGGAAATCGGATTCACCCACGTGATTGAAGCCGAGTCGTCCATACCGATTTACACGGCAGCCAAAAACAAATACGCCATCGAGCATCCCGACATCAGGCCGCTCATCTCGACATTCTGTCCGGCCATTGTGCGGCTGATTCAAGTCAGGTTTCCAAGCCTTGTCGAAAACCTGATTCCTTTGAAAGCGCCTATCGACATCACTGCTAAGTATATCAGACGGAAAATCAAGAAGGAATATGAATTGAACGACGACCAGATTGGCTTGTTCTACATCACGCCATGCGCTGCGAAAATTGCAGCCGTAAAAGCACCTGTGGGCGAAGAAAAATCGAGCGTTGACGGGGTTATCAACATGGATTCGCTCTACAACCGCGTCTACAAGAAAATCAAGGAACAAGGAAAGAAATTCAAGGAACAGAAGCTGCCTATTTCACAGCTTTCCGCTGATGGCGTACTGACTTCACTCACCAACGGCGAGCGTCGCCTTACCAACGTGCAGCACTCCTACGCCATTGACGAAATCGCAAACGTTACCGAATTTCTTGAAAAACTGGAAAACGATGAAATAGAAGACGTCGATTTCCTTGAACTCCGCGCCTGCGACCAAAGCTGCCCTGGCGGCATACTCACCTGTGACAACCGTTTCATCATTTGCGAACGTGTCTTCGAAAGAGGCCGCAAGATTGCCGACCGCGAACGAAAAGGCGAACAGACCAAAGACCACGAAATGGAACAGGAGCGTGTTTACCTTTCACGCAATCTTCACGTCGACCCAATCAAGCCACGCTCCATGCTCGTCTTGGACGAAGATATTGCGAAAGCCTTGGAAAAAATGAAGAAAATCAACGAAATAAGGGTTATGCTTCCACAAACCGACTGCGGCATTTGCGGTGCGCCGACTTGCGATGCCCTGGCTCACGACATCGTTTGCCAAAACGCCGAACTCACCGATTGCGTATTCATCCAACGCAACCTTGAAGCCCGCGGCAACATGGATGTTGAAGAATCAATGAAGATCATGGAAGTGATTTGGGGTGCCGACAAGATGAACAACTATGTGAAGAAAAAGTAACCAAGAATTCTGTTATTAGGAAATTCACCACTACAGAAAAGGCCGACTCTTGATTTGAGCCGACCTTTTTCAATATCTTTACGCTTTGGGTTTTACAGCCTCACTTCTCCGTACACCCCTTCGCACTCGCGGACTTAATCAGAATGATGCGGTGACGGGTTTCCTCGTCCATCTCCGTTGTGTCGTTGTAGACTGGAACTTGAATTTGCGTTTCGCTTTCGGCTTGCGAGGGACTTGGCCGGCTGCCTTTTTCCTGGCATCCCACCAGCAGGCCGCCACTGCTGCCGTGAGGATGAGGCTATTTATTGGCTTTTTCATTGCTTCACCACCTTCTGCACGCACTTTTGCCCATCCTTGCCGATGGCGGTGACGAAGTAAAGCCCCGAAGGAAGGTCTGAAATGTCCATCGTGAGGCTTTCCGTGCCGTTGCCCTGCTTGGTGCCGACAAGCTGCCCCGTGACGCTGTAAAGCCTGGCTTCGGATAGCTGTTCGCCCGTTAGGGTAAACGAGTCGTTGGCAGGGTTGGGATGGATGGCTACAAACGGCTCGCCGTCCTCTTCAACGCCCCAGGTGAGGTCGGTCTGGCCCCAGCGCAACGGATAGTCGGGAATGGTGCAGTAGGCCATGCAGTCACAAAAAGCATACACCAATTCATATTCTCCGTATGATGGATGATGACCATGACCATCTATATAGAAATAGATTTTAGCCCATGCATAATAGTTATCATTACCATCAACTTTGTGAAAACCAATCATTTTTTCCATATAGTTGGAATCCCAAAGCAGCTGCCATGGACTGTTTGAAACACCCCATCCTGCTGGATATGGCGGATTTGAAACGACAGTGTCGTGTTCGAAGATGTTGTCAAAATTTGGACGGAAAGTCCATTCCGACGAAGCTGTCGTTATGTAGACATGACGCATCAATGGAGATGTCGGTTCTTTTCTTATAAATATGAGAAAATCCATTGTTCCGTTATGGTCAAGGTCTATCTTCAAGGTATCATTGTTGTCAAGGGCTTCCAATTGTGCTACACCAAGGTCCGGCTCAAAGTCGGTGTAGATGATTCCGCCCTCTTGGGCGTATGCAAATGCCATTGACGAAATGGCAAGCAGCGTTATTAGTAATCTTTCCATATTATGATATTTTGTTGGTTTAGGGGACTTCTATTTTTAACATTTTCGCGCTATCCCTCTGAACTTCGTGAAGTCCGTTAGCCAAAATTCAAAGTGAACAACGCGGCAAATATATGAATTTTTCTTCTATTTTCTAACTTTTCATCATTATTTTATGGTGTG
>NZ_JBADWU010000091.1:0-43620 GCF_056203535.1 Candidatus Limimorpha sp.
ATTTGTTCCTTTGTAAACTTCATTTTAAGTCTGTTATTTAGAGTTTGGGCACCCTAAAGATACAGACTTTTAAGGGATTGGACTGATTGGCCAATCCCTTTTTTAGCCTCTGCGCTCAGACACACTTTTTGGGACAGTATCAATTTTGTTCCAAAAAACGACAATAAATTGTGTATCAATCATATATTCGACACAATCTTCCAATTCAACGAAGACATTTACGGAAACATATCCGCGTGCGTTTCATCGACCGCATCCGTCCCGAAGTGAAATTCAATGGTTTAGAGTAACAGAAAGCCCAATTAGGCCGCGACAAGGAAAAGGCTTTGGAAATATTGAAAAACAGCCATCAATAAAATTACAATGTCGTTGCCAAATCAATCAGAAATGATTTAATTTCTGCATCTGATGGCGCATTCACCAGATAATCAACTTCTTCTGTATAATCAATATCATCAAAATAGGATAACTGGGAACGAAACAGTTTATCGGAAAACAAATCACCAAAAATCATTATCGCCCTGTCAATAATCTGTTGCAATGTGAATTTATCTTTCAGCAAAAAAAACAAATCCACATAATCTTTCCATTTTGAACGTCTGCCAAGAGCATAAGCTTTCATTGCAGCTAAATCCAATAAATCGGGAATACGGATGACCTTTTCAAAATCATTCTTTGCCTCAATTTGAAATGGATACTGAAAAAAAGTCATCTTTACATTGTTAGCGATAAGATTCAACTGTTCAGTGACATTTCTTGTTATTGTAAAATTGACATTTGAACGGCTCAGTTTTTCGACATTTTTCTTGGCACTAATCATTGAAAACTTAAACAAGTCAAAATCAATGGAACGGCGATGACCAAGATATAAAGCGATGGCCGTACCACCAACCAAATAGTACTCTCTTTTAAACTCCCGAATTACAGGGAGCAAAGACATCTGGTCATCATTCAATATCTCTCTGTGAAACATAACGGTTGAAAAGCAAAGTGAAATAGTTATAGATTTCGGGATAATAATTGCCTATCTGTCTTTCCTTGGCTGCAAAAAACACCGAAGCCACTTTTTCGATTCCCATAACAGTAAACAATTCCCTGACATCATCCATCGTGCCATAATTAAGAATAGTCTCAACTAACAGACTATCACTAATATCTTTTTTTGAGGCTACTGGAGTATACCAAAAAAGAGGATTGTGTTTTTCTATGAATTGTTCCCTTGTCATTAGATTCCTTTTTTGCAAAATTACATATTTTCTCTCGAAAACAAGAACATTTGACTTATTTTGCAAACCCGCACATTACATCTTCCGTCATGCGCTGCACCGTCCATTCGTCGAGCGGGAAAGCGCCGATTTTGCGGTAAAAGGCCAATGACGGTGCATTCCAATCCAAGCAAATCCATTCCATGCGGCCACAGTTGCGCTCAACGGCGATATTAGCCAGATATTTCAGAATGGCTTTGCCATAGCCTAAGCCGCGCTTTTCGGGAATGATGAAAAGGTCTTCCAAATACAAACCCTTGCGCCCGACAAAAGTTGAAAAATTATGGAAAAACAAGGCAAAACCAATCGGCACGCCATCCTCTTCCGCCAAAATGACTTCGGCGGCCTTTTCAACAAACAATGAGTTATAAAGTGTTGGTTCATCAGCGATTACTTCGTTGGAACACTTTTCATAGTCAGCGAGTTTCTTGATGAAATCTAAAATCAAAGCCGTATCTTCGGGCTGGGCTTGACGAATATTGAAATTTGCCATATTTAATTGTTTAGTTATTTAATCGTTTAATTGTTGTGGAAGAAAACTATTAACTGAAAACCATTAACTGATAACTGAAAACCGTTAACCGACAACTGACAACAATAACTCATAACTTCAATCAAATGTTTTTCAACCACTTCCATTGGAAAATCAGCATATAGAACACGCCAACGGTGATGGCAGAGTCAGCGAAATTGAAAATCGGACGGAAGAAAATGAAATGGTCATCAGGACCAAAGAAAAAGTCGGGCAGCCAGGAAGCATTGTCGCACGCCACGTCGATAATTGGAAAATACAGCATATCAACGACTTTGCCATGCAGCCAGCCTGCATAACCGCCGCCTTCAGGGAACAAAGCCGCCAATTGCGTAAACGTGCTTTCGCTGAAAATCTGTCCGTAAAACACACTGTCGATGATGTTTCCAATGGCACCGGCAGTAATCAATGAAATGCCAAACAAGACCCCGAACTTGGTGTTTTTCCTTGAAAGGCGAATTAAAACAATAAACAAAGCAATGACTGCCAATATTCTGAAAATGCTCAGAACCAGCTTCATGCTACCACCATCGAGCCAACCGAAAGCCATGCCGTTGTTTTCGACAAACAGCAGCTTGAACCAATTGCCAAATACCGGAATTTCTTGACCGATGGTCATGTGCAACTTGACCCAAATCTTCAGAATTTGGTCAATAAGCAGCACAATAAAAATAACTAAAAACGACTTCGCAAAGCCGTGAGAACCAGTTTTTTTCACTTTCTCTTTTTCTCGTTCAGTTTTGCTTCAATACATTTTGTCGTAATCGGCACACAGCGTAATCTTTCCTTTGGAATCAGTTTGCCAGTCACGGAGCACACGCCGTAGGTCTTGTTCTCGATGCGCATCAAGGCAAATTCAAGGTCGCGGATGTATTTCTCCTGACGTGCGACAAGTTTTGCGTTTTCCTCTTTCTGAGCCACTGCCTGACCTTCTTCCAAAATCTTGAAAGTCGGTGCGGTATCATCGGTACTGTGTTCTCCACCCGTAAGGTTGGCGTTCAATGTTTCCAGACTTTCTTTTGCCTGAGCAAGTTTTTCAAGAATCAAAACCTTGAATTCTTCCAGTTCCTCATCGGAGTAGCGCACTTGCTGGACTTCGTTTTTCTTATTATCGCTGTTCATATTGATGCAATTTAGTTGGTTAATAGTCTCAAAATATTTTCGCTAAAATAGCAAAAATTCCAATATGATGAAAAAAATTGCTGCTTTTGCCAAAATTACCTGTAGCAAACTACAATAATTGAGGCAAAAGCAGCAAAATCGGATTATTTTTCTGCTTTCAGTTCCTTAATCTGTAGTTTCACACTGATGTCTTTTGTCAGTTCGTAAGACTCACAATTGGTAAGAGAAAAAACTTTCTTAATAGTTTTAGCCCTAGTTTCTGTACAAATATAATTTTTATAGTTTCCAATAGAAGTATCAACCAAATTATTACCTTGAGTATCATACACAACATCTATTTGGTTTAAAACTTCATAATTATGGATTTTACGATAATTCTGAATACGGTTCACAATTTCGCGAGCTAAACCTTCCTGCAACAGTTTATCGGTGATGGTCATGTCAAGGGCAACGGTCATGTCGTCTTGCGATGTCACTGCCCAACCCGGAATGTCCTGAGTCGAAATCAAGGCATCTTCGAGGACCAAGTCAACCGAAACGCCATCAACATCAAGGTGAGCACCGTTGTTCTTCTCAAACTCGTGGATTTGCTCCTGCGTCATGTTTGCAAAGAAAGCGGAAATCTGCTTCATCTGCTTGCCATAACGAGGTCCCAAAGTCTTGAAGTTCGGTTTCACGCTCTTCACCAAAACGTTATTGTCAGCCGACAGGAAATCAATGTCCTTAATGTTGACTTCGCTCATAATCAGGTGCGAAATCTTTTCCAACTGGGCTTTCTGTTCATCGTCGGCAACCGGAATCATAATCTTCGACAATGGCTGACGCACTGGGATATTGGCTTTCTTACGCAGCGAGAGCACCAGAGATGAAATCAGCTGGGCGGCTTCCATTCTGCTTTCCAAAGCCTTGTCAATGAGTTTTTCGTCAGCGACTGGGAAGTCGGTCAAATGGACGGATTCGGCAGCGTTTCTGCCAGTAGCCCTATTCAAGTCGCGGAACAACTGATCGCTGAAGAACGGAGCGATTGGTGACGACAGACGAGCCACGATTTCCAAGCAGGTGTAAAGTGTCTGGTAAGCCGAAAGCTCGTCCTTGGTGTCGCTTTTCCAAAAACGACGACGCGACAGACGCACATACCAGTTGCTCAAGTGAGCATCGACAAACTCCTGAATGGCACGGCCTGCACGGGTCGGTTCAAATGACTTGTAAGCATTATCGACATTGATAATCAAAGTGTTCAGTTCCGACAAAATCCAACGGTCGATTTCCGGACGCTCTGCAATCGGGAGGTCGGCTTCTTCGTAGTGGAAGTTGTCGAGGTTGGCATACATGGCGAAGAATGCGTATGTGTTGTAAAGTGTTCCGAAGAACTTACGGCGCACTTCATCGACACCGGCTTCGTCAAATTTCAGGTTGTCCCAAGGCTGCGAATTGGTAATCATGTACCAACGCACGGCATCGGCACCGTACTTTTCGATGGCGCCAAACGGGTCAACGGCATTGCCCAAACGCTTCGACATCTTGTTGCCGTTCTTATCGAGCACCAACCCATTGGAAATGACGTTCTTATAAGCAACGCTATCGAAGCACATCGTAGCAATGGCATGAAGCGTGAAGAACCAACCGCGGGTCTGGTCGACACCTTCGGCGATGAAATCAGCCGGGAAGACATCCTTGCCCAACTGGCCTTCCTTGCCCATATAGTGATACTGAGCGTAAGGCATGGCACCGCTATCAAACCAAACGTCAATCAGGTCTGGTTCGCGGAACATCTTCTTGCCGCTTGGCGAAACAAGGATAATGCCATCGATATAAGGTCTGTGCAAGTCGAACTTGGTGTAGTCTTCGCTTGCATAAGGATTTTCGGTCATGAAACCGGCCTTGATTGACTTCTCAATCTCGGCGCGGAGATCTTCGACACTGCCGATGCAGATTTCCTCTGCGCCATCTTCGGTGCGCCAGATTGGCAATGGTGTGCCCCAATAACGTGAACGCGAGAGGTTCCAGTCGACGAGGTTTTCCAGCCAATTGCCGAAACGGCCACTGCCTGTTGCTTCAGGCTTCCAGTTGATGGTTTTGTTGAGTTCAATCATGCGGTCCTTGACGGCAGTCGTGCGGATAAACCAGCTGTCCAAAGGATAATAAAGCACAGGTTTATCGGTACGCCAGCAGTGCGGATAGTTATGGGTGTGCTTTTCGCTCTTGAAGAGTTTGCCGCGTTCCTTCAGCCAAACCACGATGTCGACATCCAACGACTTGTCTTTGTCGGTCTTTGTCGGGTCGTAGGCGTTCTTCACGAACTGGCCAGCGTATGGGCCATAACCTTCAGCATCAACATTATTCTTAACGAAATCAGGGTCAAGGTCTTCCAAAAGGAAGAATTTACCTGTGCGGTCAACCATTGGCTGAACCTTGCCGTCCTTGTCGATCATTTGCAATGGCGGAATGGCGTTCTGCATGGCGACGCGCTTATCGTCGGCACCAAATGTAGGCGCGATGTGAACGATGCCCGTACCGTCTTCCGTGGTGACATAATCGCCAGGAATGACGCGGAAAGCGCCTTCGCCCGGATTGACCCAAGGAATCAGCTGTTCGTATTCAAGGCCAACGAGTTCGGAACCCTTGCAAGTGCCAAGCACTTCGTAAGGTAGTTTCTTGTCGCCGGCTTTGTAATCCTCAAAACTTGGCTTTTCGGTTTCGGCCGGGAAGAATGAACCCATCAAAGGCTTGCCGATGATGACGCAAATCGGTTCGCCACTCACCGGATTGACAGTCTTGACGAGATTATATTCAATGTTTGGACCAACGCACAATGCCGTATTTGAAGGCAAAGTCCAAGGCGTTGTTGTCCAAGCGATTACCTTTGTATCGGCAAAAGCGGTATCGGTACCGAAAGGCAATTTGGTGAATTTGCTCTGTTCGGCTTTCAGGCTGAAAATGGCCACGCAGGTCAAATCCTTAACGTCGCGGTAGCAGCCCGGCATGTTCAGTTCATGCGAACTCAGGCCTGTGCCGGCAGCCGGCGAATAAGGCTGAATGGTGTAGCCTTTATAAAGCAGACCTTTGTCGTATAGCTTCTTCAGCAGGAACCACAAGGTCTCGATATATTCATTCTTGAAAGTAATGTAAGGATCGTCGAGGTTGACCCAATAACCCATCATGCGGGTGAGTTCGTCCCATCTGTCCTTGTATTTCAACACTTCCTCGCGGCAAGCGCGGTTGTAGTCGTCGACGCTGATTTTCTTGCCAATGTCTTCCTTGGTGATGCCCAATTTCTTTTCGACACCCAGTTCCACAGGCAGACCGTGGGTATCCCAACCGGCCTTACGGACGACATACTTGCCGTTCAAAGTCTGGTAACGGCAGACAATATCCTTGATGGTACGGGCCATGACATGGTGGATGCCAGGCAGACCGTTTGCACTCGGCGGACCTTCAAAAAACACAAAGGAGTTATCCTTGTCGCGACTATCGAGACTCTTTTGGAAAGTCCCATTCTCCTCCCAAAACTTGCGGATTTCGTTGGCAGTTTCGGTGAGATTCAACTGTTTGTATTCCTTATAATTACTTTTCATCTTGATGAAGTAAAAAATTTAAGAGGCAAAAATACGAACTTTTCAAATAATTTGGGCAAGAAATACAAAAAAACACTTTTCATTTTCAGAAAAATCCATACTTTTGCTCCCGATATTTCAAGAAAATCGGAAGTGGCACTCCCGATATTTTGGGAAAATCGGAAGTAGAATATATATTATTTACCTATGATTCAACGATATTACAAATTATTTGATGAAATCGAAGATGGAAGTGTATTTCTGTTTGGTGCCCGCCAGACTGGCAAAAGCACTTTCCTCGCACAGCAATTTGGAAACGCCGTCACTTTCGACCTTTTGAATGGTGAAATCAAGCGCCGTTTCCGTTTGCATCCATCTTTGTTGTTTGAATTGCTTCAGGACAAGCCCGCAGGCACAATCGTTGTCATAGATGAAATACCGGAAGTGCCCGAATTGCTGAATGAAGTTCACCGGTTGATTCAACAGAAACAGCTGAAATTCGTTCTTTGCGGAAGCAGCGCACGAAAACTGAAACGAAAAGGCTATAACACCTTGGGCGGCAGGGCTTTTCCATGCTATTTTTATCCTTTTGTCAGCGCCGAACTTCCAGATTTGGATTTGGACAAGGCCTTGCTTTATGGAATGTTGCCGCCCGTTTACTTGGCAAAAAATCCAAAACGGCAGTTATCAAGCTACATCAATGTTTACTTGAAGGAAGAAATCGAGGAAGAGGCTTTGTCGCGCAATTTGGAAACGTTTATCCGCTTCATGAATGTTGCAGCCTTAACAAGCAGTGAAATAGTGAATTACAGCAATATAGCCTCAGATTGCAGTGTAAGTGCCAAGACCGTGAAGGAGTACTTTTCCATTTTGGAAGACACGCTGATAGGTTATCTTGTGCCAGCCTACACAAAGGCGACGAAACGGAAAGTTTCGCAATCGCCAAAATTCTATTATTTCGATGTTGGCGTTTACAACTACCTGATGAACAGGACTTCACTTTCGCAAGGCACACCCGAATATGGTCACGCATTTGAGCATTTTGTAGTTCAGGAAATCAGGGCCTATTTGGGTTATACGCATAACGAAAAAAAACTCAGCTATTGGCACACCTATACCAACAAGGAAATCGATGTCGTCATCGGTGAAGCTGAGTTTGGAATTGAAATCAAATCAACGGAGGAAATACAGTCTAAGCATTTGGGAAATTTCAAGGATTATCACGATGAGTTTCCCGAAAGCCGTTGCATTATGGTGTCGCGCGACAAGTTATCGCGCCGAAGCGGTAATATCGAAATCCTTTATGTTTTCGATTTCCTGAAAATGCTTTGGAACGGCGAATTGTTCTGAAATTAAATCCTTTTTTGCGTTTGCTGGCGGTTTTTGGACGCATGCGATGCGTCCCTACAAATTATCACAAATTAAACGTCAATTATTTGATTATCAAATTAATGGATAATTGTTGACAATTTGCGTTGAAACCTCATCAGGCTCTCTTATAAATCAATATCTTATCTTTCTCAACAAAAGGAACGGCATGGCTTTTCAAGGTTCCTTCTTCCACCAAATCGACTTCCTTGTTCAACAAATCCTGCAAATCGAGGTAAATCTGAGTGAACCCAAACAACCCGATGTGTGCCGTCTTATCCAGCGCAACCAAATTATCCACATCGCTTTCCAAAGCCTGTTCTCCACGGGCGTAGGAGCCAAACAACCATGCCTTTAGCACTGGCTGCGTGGCAAGATAAGCCTGAATTATATCTATCATCAATTCCAAAATTAATACATTTCTTCCGAGCTTTCGTAGTCGTCGCCACCGCCGCTTTCCATGTCACGACGGTTGCGCTTGCCCATCTGTTGGTTGATGCGGTAGCTGAAATTCAGCGACATGGAAGTGCGGTTCCAAGTGCTGGTGCTGTATTGCCAGAAATTGTCGCCCCACGATTCGCCACCGTGACCGCGTGTGCCGAACACGTCACGCACATTGAAAGTGATGGTGCCGTTGCCTTTGAACACTTCCTTGCTGGCCGCAACATCAAGCCACCATTCGCCGTCGCGCATACCGAGTGGCTCTTTGTGCGGTCCCATGACATGCGCCGTAAGTTGAATGTCAAAGCCTTTCACAATGGTGAATTTCGACATCAAACGGGCAAAGCACATCCACGATTTGGTTTCATAATACTTGTCTTCAATGTAACCATTGGTGTTGGAACGGAAGAAATTGACATTGCCGTTCAAGTTCCACCACTTCAGGATTTGCCCTTGCACCACGGCTTCGGCACCGAAATCGTTTGCCTTGCCGAAATTGATTGGCATACTGTAATAAACGCCATCTTCCTCATAGGTGTAATGCCGTATCGTATTGGTTCCGTGACGGTAATACGCCGTGAAATTAAATGTCGTCTGATCCCAGAAATGGATGTAGCCCAATTCGTAACTGTCCATGAAAGTCGGCTTCAAGGCGGGGTTGCCCATGCGGATATTACGGTTGTCGTTGTACGAGCGGAACGGACTCATCTGCCAAAAACCAGGACGACGGATGCGGCGTGTATAGCTCACCTGCAACTGGTTCTTTTCGTTGAATGAATAATTGATATGCGCACTTGGAAACAGGTTGATGTACGGGTCGCCGCCGTTAATGGAATCGGTGCCGTCGTGGGCATAGCCTTTCAGGTTTGTATAGATGTCGGTCAATTCGGCACGCACGCCGACCTGTGCTGACCAACGCCCCCAGTCATTGCCAAGACTTGAATACAAGGCCGCCACATGTTCGTAATAATCAAAGTCGTAGCAATAATCTGACAACGGAACGTAGGTGTTTGTGCTATCCTTTTCCGAAACTGACGATACATTATTAATATCGCGGTAAGTATATTTCGCGCCAATCTCCCATTGCGCTTTTTCGGCAAATGGATGCACATAGTCAATCGTGCCTTGCAGATTGCGCATAGTTTCGTCTTCCTTGGTTTTTTGCGATAGTTGCGAAATGATGTGATTCATGGTTTGCGGACTTTGGTAAAGGTTTTCCGTGATGTCAGAATGTGAGTTTTCAAAGTCCTGAAAATAACGCAATTCCGCTTTCAGGCTACGGCCTTTGCGTTCAAATGTCTTGTCGTAGGTAGCCGAAATCTCAAACATGGGTGATTTTTCAAACCAGTCTTCGGAACGCTCATCGTATGACGAGGAATCGGCAAGTGGATAAACATCTGAATATTTGACTATTGGATGGGAAGAGTTTTTGCCGTAACGCACCATTCCTGACAAACTTACGATGTCGTTGTCTGTAATGTAATAATCGGCACCGAGGCGGAAATTAATGCCATCGCGCTTCATGGTACGGTCGGTGGTCTGATTGGTAATTTGTTCAAAAACAGTGTCTTTCTCTTGTTCTACTGGAAGGAAACGCTTGGTCTCGTTAGTGCCGCCACCGATATTGGAGCGATGATTGTAGCCCACGCTGCTGAACAGATTCCAACGTTTCAGACGGTAATTGCCCGTAAACGAAGCTCCGTATTGCCAAGGATAGCCGCCACGCACATTCAAGGCACCGTTGAAGCCCTGACGCTTGTCTTTCTTCAAAACGATATTGATGATGCCCGCCGAACCTTCGGCATCGTAGCGCACCGAAGGGTTGGTGATAACTTCCACGCGTTCAATCATATCGGCCTGCAAGGTGCGCAAGGCATCCTGTGTGCTCATGCCCGAAAGTCCCGATTCCTTGCCATCGACCAGAATGCGCACTCCGTCGTCGCCTCGCAGACTGACATTGCCTTCCACATCGACGGAAACGGCAGGAATGTTTTCCAAAACCTCAATGGCATTGCCGGCCGAGTTGCTGACATCTTTGCCGACATTGAAAACACGCTTGTCCAAAGTCATTTCGTAGGTGCTGACTTCGGCCACCACATTCACCTCATTCAGTATCTGGCTGTCGGGCGAAAGGGCAATTTTCCCCACCTCGTAAGGGTTCTTTTTCCCGTCAAGCGTGATGTTCTTATAGGTCGGCACAAAGCCCATGAATTGGACTTCAAGCACATAACGTCCTTTCTCCAATTGCATTGAAAATGAACCTCCTGGCTCGGTAATGCAACCTTGAACAAAAGTCGAGTCAGGTAAGGAGCAAGCCCGCACCGTTGCATATTCCATAGGTGCGCCCGAAGTGTTGTCAATCACTTTTCCCTTGACGGTGATGGCTGCCAATGCAGTTTGTGCAAAACAAATAATAGTCAGCAGTATAGCCAAACGAGTTTTCATATAAAAATAAGATTTGACGTTTTCAATTACGGTTTGCAAAGATAGCAAAATTCGGTGAAATTCTCTTAGTGTTAAATATGGAATCATCTTTTTTACGGAATGAAACGAAAAAATATCGGGTTGGATGATTTATTATTGGGTAAGTAGTCAAATTTAAATTGCAATATGAATTGGTTATCGGTTTTCAGTTGTCGGTTATCGGTGGTGATGCGCCTTACCGAACTTATCCAGTATTATGTCTGTACAGTCCAAAAAGTCTAAATGTCAAATAGTCTAAGAGTCCGAATCCCCCGTAACTCTAAATTCAGAATGTAAACTAATTTAGCACACTTACTTAAATAAATGAGACCGACCAAATTGGCCGGTCCCATTCAAGATATTAGAAAAGCAAGGTTCATTTATGTTTGAACCTGAAGCTCTTTCCTTCCTTGTGCATTCTGCGCACACCCACAAGACGGATTTCGCTTTCTTCAACGCGGACATAGTTCTTGAGGTTCTTACCGTATGAACGTTTATAAACCAGCCAAGCGGTAAAGCCGTAGAAGAATGCCTGAACCCACAAGCCGATTAATTCCGGCTTGACATCTCTTACCAAAGCCCCCATGTTGTTGATTTTCACAAATCCGTTGATGCCGAATGTGGATGGGAAGAACCATGACACCACGCGCCAGAATTTCGGCACAGCGCAGGTCGGCCAGGAAATGCCCGAAATGAACATCAAAGGAACCGACATGAACATAAACATGATGATAAAGACTTCTCGGTCGTGCGACAATCCGGAGATTGTTATGCTGAAAAAGACACAGGCCAATAGGTAAGGGAACATAAACGCAAGCACTTCCTTCAATTGCCAGATATGGATGAGATTGAACATGCTTGGAACGATGAAGAACAGATAAGCACTCATGGTGACATAAATCGAAACGTATGTCGAGGCTTTTCCGAAAAGCATCTCGCTCGGTTTTTTGCCCACTTGATAGCGCAAAAGGATACCTTTGCGTTTCTTCTCGCGCTCGTTACCTGCCAGCAGGCCGATGCCGACCAACATTGTCTGTTGGATAACCAACATCAATACGGCGGGGATGACATAACTGGCAAATCCACTTTGGGTGTTAAACATTGGAACATACTCGTATTCAATCGGATAACAGAACAAAGACGTTTGTTCTTCCGTAGCTCCAGGCATACGTTGGGCTTTTATGTCCATGTTCATTTCCAAGGAAACTTCAGTGCATGAAGAGTACAATGCTTCGTAATACAGCAAACTACCCATGTCGGAAAAAAGTTCAATCGTTGACTGGCGACCTTGTTCCAATTCTTTCTCAAATTCTTCAGGAATGTAGATGATGCAATAGGCTTTACGTCTGTAAACCAGTTCTTTCGCTTCCTGCATTTCGGCACAATGGCCAACAATATCCACCTCGCAAGTTGCATCCACCTTACGGATAAATTCGCGGCTAAGAGCAGTATTTGCATTATCCACCACAACCGTTGCTACCTCTCGCGTTGCCTCATGGCTATAAAGATATGAGTATATGACAGGGTAAACCAGTGGGACAATGAAGAAGAAAACGACCGCACCTTCGTCGAAAAGCGAGTTGCGCATCTCGACACGCCATATCTCGAGGATATTAAGCATCCAATTTGATATATTCTGTAGCCACTTCATTTTATTTCGTGTATTGGTAATTCAACAAACAATGTTTCAATCTAAATGGCAACAACAGCGGCAAACCGATGAATATCAGCAATGCAGCGATGTTTCCTACACAATAACGCAAAGGCAGTCCGTCCAAAGCCAAACTGATATAACTCAGGTAGTAATGACGCAACGGGAATAACGATGACAGTGCTCTCAACGAGGCAGGGAATGCGATTTCGGGGAACGAAAAGCCCGAAATAGGGAATGACAGAACGCCCCACAGCGTAGCGATGCTCAATGCCCAACGCAACGACGGCAGCAATTCACAGACGAAGACTGCAAATGACTGGGCGGCGAAAATAAACAGCACGGAAATCAGTGCCATTGGCCATATTCCGCAATTCAGCGGGAAATTGCTGCAGAAATAGAGCATTGCCATGTAGATTCCACCCATTACAAGCCACACAGCCATTTGAGGAATAAGTTTTCCGGCCAAGGCTGTGAAAATGTTGTCTTTCGCCATAGCCAGCCATTCCACCGCCGTCTCTTCCTTAATTTCGCTGTGAATGGAGTAGGCGGTCACGAGGAAAATGATAAGCATCAGGATACCCGGCAGCAAGATGTTTGACAGGTACACCGAATAGTTAAGCAAAGGATTGCTAATAGGATGTATATCCACCTTGATAGGCTGCAAGACGGCCATGGCTTGCGCTTCGTTGTAACCTTTCGCGTAAAGCGTGGCTCTTGTAAGTGCTGCTGAAGCATATTCTGCCATCATCTTCATATCGCGGTATTCCAATAAAGCTGGAACCAGATAGGAAGTGTTGGCGTAGAATGATATTTTCGGCTGTTTGCTTGCCAAAGCCAATTCCGTTGTTCCTTTTGGAATGTAGAAGAAAGCGTAGATGCTTCCGTTCTGCAAGGCCTCTCGTGCATCGCCGAAATTGGAATACTGCGCCGTTATCTGCGTCTGCTGAAAAGCGTCCAGATTACGCAACACCTGTCTTGTCACCGAAGTGTTGTCTTCATCGACGACGCCGACAGGAATGTCGGTAGGCAGACCGCTATCCATCAAAGTCAGGAAGAACGTAAAGCACATTAAGGGAGCCAGTATCATGCAATACAGATAGACAGGCCGTCCCGTAAGGCGCTTTATTTCACGCTGCATTACAAGCCGTATAGGTCTTGTCTTCGACATGATGCTTATTATTTGTTCAGTTGATAAAGAACACTCATGCCAGGACGAAGATCAGGAATGTTGGCAATTGGCCTAGCCCGCACTTCGAAAGTCTTCAGGTCATATTGACCGGTCTGTTTCGTGGCTTTCCAAGCTGCATAGTCGCCCAAGTCTTTCATGTAATCCACCTTGACATCCATGTTCATGCCCAAGGCAGGAACGAACACTTCAACCTCTTGACCTATCTTGAATTGCAGCAACAGGTCTTCGCGGACATTGAAAGTGGTCCATTGGTCGTCCAACTGGGCGATGCTCATGATTGGAGCGCCGGTGCCGACAAGCTCGCCGACATGAGGATAGATTTCCTGTACTTCGCCGTCGGCGTAGGCAGTGAGGATGGTTTCGTTAATGTAGGAATTCACTTCGGCCACAACGCCTTTTGCTTGAAGCACTTGAGCGGCAGCCATTTCCTTGTCTTCTCTCTGGGCACCGTTCATGGCCATGTCGTATTGCGACTTGGCGGCCTTTTCGGTTGCTACGGCAGCATCGTACTGGGCTTTCACTTCATCATATTTCTGCTCGCTGACGACACCTTCTTTAAAAAGGTTTTCAACACGGTTGAACGATTTCTTTGCGATTTCGACACCGACTTTTGCTTTCTGCCACATTTCGTAAGCACCTTGGATCTGTTCCTTGCGTGCTCCGTTTTCGGCTTTTGCACTTTGTGCTTCGGCAGCAGTCCTGACGGCTTCGGCCTGGGCTTTCTTTGCTGCAACTTCAGGAGCTTCCAAAATGGCCAAGGTATCGCCGGCTCTTACCATCTGGCCTTCCTGAACCCTGAATTCAAGAATGCGGCCCGGCACCTTGCTTGAAACCCTGTACTCGGTTGCTTCGGCTTGTCCTTGGATGTATTCATCCGCTTTGTTAAAGGTGATGACACCTATCACACACACGATAATGATAACGGCCCCTAAAACGGCCAATGCTAAAAACGTGTTGATTTTTTGACTTTTAATTGTATCCATTTTTCTTATTTTTTTATTGTTTCTAATTAATTATTCAAGTTGTCCGACAGCCTTGCGCAGGTTCACGCCCGCCATGATTCTGTCAATCTTCGCATCAATGAATTCCGAATGGGCTTTCATCCAGCCGGTTTGTGCTTCGTTCAGCACGATGGAAGTGACAATGCCTTCGCGGAAACCGATGGTTGCCATTCTGAGGTTCTCTTCGGCATCGTCCATCTTGTCCTGGGTTAGTGTCAAGCGGGAATCAGCTTCCGAAATCTGCTTTTCGCATTGGCTCACCTGGAGCATGATTTTCTCCTTAGCCTCTTCGTAGTTGAGTTGGGCAATCTTCGCCTCTTCCTTCGACATGCGAACCTTATGATAGCCCTCTCCCCAATGGAAAAGCGGTATCTTGGCTACGACGCCAAAATTCCACATGCCATGAAATTCCTTCTGGAATCCGTTGAAGCATGACGGATTGGAAATCAGATAATTGCCAAAGGCTGCTACGGTCGGGAGAAATTCCGAACGTGTGATGGCGATTTTTTTGGCATACATGTCGTTGGCCAAGCTCAGGCATTTCAGTTCGGGACGGTTTTCCGCGATCGACTCGTCCTGATAGGACAACGATTCGTTAACCACGAGAACGTCTTCCAGGTCTTCGTCTGCCAAAGTGAACTCCGTGTCGAGCGGCAGTCCGCATTGTTCGCAAAGCAACATTTTCGACAAGGCCAAACCGTTCTGGACCTTAATCATGGTGGTCTGGGCTTCGTTCAGTTTCACTCTCACTGCCATTTCATCAGATGCGGTGGCAAGGCCTTCGGCTACCACTTTCGAGACATCTTCCGACATGGACTGAAGCAGGTCGACATATTGCTGGGTGAGTTTCAGCTTGTTGGCCAACGAAACGATTTGCCAGTAAACCTTATCGACACTCACAATGATTTCCTGTTTCTGCATTTCGAGTTTCGATTCGGCCAGTTCCTTGGCATCGGCGGTGATTTTGTTGTAGGCCACGATTTTGCCACCTACGTAAATCGGCTGCTGAACCGAAACCATGCCTGCATAAATGTTTCTCGTGTCGGGATGAAGCATATCGGAAAGCTCGTCACCCAACCCATTGATTGCCTCAGCCACATGATATTCATTCCAATCGGCAATCAGCTGCTGGACGAGAGGACTGGTCTCCATGAGAATAAGCATCAAAGGATCTGTTTGGGCATAGCTGATGAAATTTTGCACCATCCCATCGATAGCCGTTCCCGCACTCGTCAAGGCTGCCGTATAATCGTCGTTAATCAGCGCGATGCCTTTGCTGTTGTGCATGTAGGTGCCTGTTGCCGAGAACTTAGGAAGATAGTTGGTGAACGCGGCCTGCTTTTCATACTCGGCCTTGTTGACTTCCTCCTGGGCGATTTTCAATTGCTTGTTGTTTTCCAATGCCAGACTGTGGCACTCTTCCAAAGACATCTGTCTCTGAGCTTCCGCCGAATACGACATGCAGCATATCAGCAGAAGTAAAACGATGTTTTTCAGATAATTCATAATTGTCATTAATTGATTAATTCAGTTTGCAAAGTTACGACAAAACAAATGATTATTGAATATCTATTTACGAATAAAAAATTTCAAAAGGTAGAAAAAATGCTGTTTTTCGCATTGCAGTCAACAGAATAATCCGTATCTTTGCGATTCTTAAATTTATAATTATGAAAGAATTGGTTTTTCCGATTCCTTATCTCAAGGAAAGTGCTCCTGTAGATCAGGCTATATGCGTCGGCGACGACATTTTTATTGCCAATTGTGTGAGTCTGAAAAAGTTCAAACGGTTGCTGGAGCTTTGCCATATCGATGATCTTGTGGCTGTGTATTGCAAAAGCAACAGTCTCAGATGTCGTGTTGATTTTGAAGAGTTTACCATTTCGGAAGGCATGATGATCATGAAGTTGCCGAGCAAAAGCATCTGCATTTCGGAAGAAAACGGGAAAGACATCGACCTGATTGTCATGATTATATCGAAGCAGTATCTCGCAAATCATAAGTTGGACATTATCAATATGTTGAATGAAGTGGTCAGCGTGTTCAACAATCCATGTTTCAGTTTGTTACCCGAAGAACGCAGCTTGTTTGAGCAGCACATCAGCCTCTTGTCCGAGACCTCTCGTTCCGAATACGCCTATGTAAAGGAAAGCGTCCATCATCTCGTTTCCTCGGTTTTCTGTCTTTTGGGCAGTTTCGTGTGTCGTCAGATTACGAATCAAAACATTGAAATACAATCTGTTTCGATGCGGAACAAACTGGTTTTTGACCGTTTTTTGAATCTCGTCAAGCAATATCATACAGAGCAGCGCAATGTGATTTTTTATGCCAACAAGCTCTGCATTTCGCCCAAATACTTGTCAAAAATCGTGAAATCGGTCAGCGGTTTTTCGGCACCGCAATTGATTGACCGTTTTGTTGTCCGTCAAGCTCAGCAATTGCTGAAAAACAGCGATTTGTGCATCAAGGAAATCTCCGAAGAACTCAATTTTCCCTGCCCATCGTTTTTCTACAAATATTTCAAGAAACACACAGGAATGACACCAAAGCAATACCGCGAAAGCTGAAAATGTTTGATTGTTTTTTTGTTTAACTGTTTATTTGTTGATCACGTTGGGTTTGATTTGTTGAACCGTCGGATAATGTTCCATGATTTGAATCTGCCAATTTTTATCCATCATTTTAGGCAATTATATATTTTTTGACCCGCTCGACCTCGAAGAGGTCACATTTTTGTTACCATATACAAGCGAAGCGACGTGTAGGGCAGCTACATCCATCATATATGTTGGTTTTGTGCATGCCCCACACTATGTATGGGGTAACAGAAATCGCATCTCTCTGAGATGCAGCCCGACAATGGACAAGACTTCGGCTATCAACATAGGTCGAAAAGCACATAGCTCCCTTTGTGATAGATAATTGAAAATCAAATCCCATATTTGTTATTGACCGCGCATCGGGCGAATCGAGCGAATATGGACTTGCGTCAGCAAGTCCCAGCCTGCCGGATACAGGACGATAATCTCATAGACCCTCGACGAAGTCATGGATTATGCGAAGCGGATTACCCGTTCGCCTATTGTTCGCCTATTGTTCGCCTACCGTTCGCCTACTGTTCGCCTAGCTATCGCCTTTCCTATTGCTCATTTAGCATGGGATGACAGCCCGAAATCATGGCAAAAACATACAATTTGTCCTTTTTAATAACCAATACATGCAACCCCCCTTTTTCTATCCACCTTTGAATCTCGTAACCTCTCGATTCAAATCTGCCTTTCGGCTTTTTTCAACCTGCATCTTTCATTCTGGGTCTAAAAGTATATTATTCCTCATTTTATTTCGCAAAGGATGTCGCTCACAAGTTCGCTTCGCCCATTCAATAAATAATCTGCTTTTTCAGAGCGTGAAGGTATTCGCTCCGACAACAAGTCAATGGAGTACTATTTCCATCTTCCTTTTTCCTTCATTCTTTCTCCTTTTTCCTCTTTCCGAAAACCGACTTCATTCTCTACTTTCACACATTTTTAAAGGAAAAAATCAGATTCATTGCAAAAATCAATTACCTTTGCATCTTTAAGATAACATTAAAAACTCAATATCATGTTTACAAAAGACGTTTATGCTGGCCGTCGCGCCACGTTGAAAAAGGAACTCAATGCAGGTTTGGCTTTCTTTCCTGCCAACAACGAAGCTCCTTTCAATTACCCTGACAACACTTATATTTATCGTCAGGACAGCAATTTCTCCTATTTCTTTGGCTTGAATTATCCTGATTTGGTGGGTGTCATCGATTTCGAGACAGGTGATGAAATTCTTTTCGGACAGGAAGTCACCGTCGACGATGTGATTTGGTGCGGCCCGCTGCCATCGCTGAAAGAGCAGTGCGAAAGCATCGGCATTACCGATTGCCGCGATTTCAGCAAGTTTGGCGAATATCTTCAGCAAGCCATTGCCAAAGGCCGTAAGATTCACATTTTGCCGACCTATCGTGGCGATACTCAGATGCAATGCGCCAAATGGCTGAATGTCAATGTTGATGCGGTTGCTGATTTCGTCAGCGTCGAATTAATCAAGGCTGTCATCAAGATGCGTGAAGTGAAATCGGCACTCGAAATCGAGGAAATGGAACGCGCCGCCAACACTGCCTATTACATGCACACCACGGCCATGAAAATGTGCAAGCCGGGCATGGTTGAACAAGAACTTGCCGGTATGGTCGAAGGTCTTTCGCTTTCGGGCGGCGGCCCTGTTTCGTTCCCTGTCATCCTGAGTGTCAATGGTCAGACTTTGCACAATCACGGTCATCGCAACGTGTTGCAGGAAGGCCGCATGATGGTTTGCGATGCCGGTGCCGAGACCGAAAACTATTATGCCAGCGATTTCACCCGCACAACGCCGGTGGGCGGTAAATTCAACCAACGTCAGCGCGAGATTTACGAAATCGTGCTGAAAGCCAACATGGAAGTGGCCGCCAACACGCGTCCTTACATGCCTTATATGGAAATGCACAAATTGGCTTGCCGTACCTTGATTGATGGCTTGAAAGACGTTGGCTTGATGAAAGGCGACACCGAAGAGGCGCTGCTGGCTGGTGCGCACTACCTCTTCATGCCTCACGGCCTGGGTCACATGCTCGGCATGGATGTTCACGACATGGAAGGCCTTGGTGAAACATACGTCGGCTATGATGACATCACGCCACGTTCCACCAAGCAAGGTTTCAGCTGCCTGCGCTGCGGCAAGACCTTGAAACCAGGCTTTGTTGTCACCGACGAACCTGGCATTTATTTCATCCCGACATTAATCGACCTTTGGAAAGCCGAAGGCAAGCACAAAGATTTCATCAATTATGACAAGCTGGAAACCTATAAGGATTTTGGCGGCATTCGCATTGAGGATGATTTGCTGATTACAGAAAACGGCTGCCGCATTTTGGGCTGCCCGATTCCTAAGACAGTTGCCGATGTCGAGGATATGTGCGCCCAAGGCAGAGAATGGATCAAGATGCCTGGACTGTACTGATTGCAAGATAGTTTACATTATTTTTCAGACAGATACGGAGTGGCCATCGGCTGCTCCGTTTTGCTTTCATTGATAGGGGAGAGATAATTTTGGGAAATAATTTCAAAATCTCAACTTTTCACACTCCAAGTCCCAACTTTTTACTATTTTTGCCGCCCGAAATTTTTCACATAATACTATACTTTAATGACAGAAAGAGAAAGCACTGGTAAGCGTCCACGCACCAGGAAGACTGTAGAACATCACGATGAGTTCCTACAGGGCAAATCCTTCAGATTTTCTCACCGCGATGGTGACGAAGAAGGAAGAGAAGAAAGAAGAGAAAGAAAATTCGGTGACAAGCCGAGAGGTGAACGCCGTTTTGATGACAACCAAGGTGACCGCAAGTTCGGTGACCGTCCTCGCCGCCCCTTCGACGATGAAGAACGCGGTGAACGCAAATTCGGCGACCGTCCACGCCGCCGTTTCGATGACGAAGACAAGCCGAGAGGTGTCCGCAGATTTGACGACAAGCCAAGAGGCCGCAAATTTGACGATGACAAACCGAGAGGTGAACGCCGCTTCGACGACCGTCCAAGATCACGCCGTTTCGATGATGACAAACCACGTGGCGAACGCCGTTTTGAGGATCGCCCACGTCGCCGTTTCGATGATGAAGACAAGCCAAGAGGCGAACGCAGATTTGAAGACCGTCCTCGCCGCCGCTTCGACGATGATAAACCGAGAGGTGAACGTAAATTCGACGACCGCCCAAGAAGCCGTCGTTTCGATGACGACAAACCACGTGGCGAACGCCGTTTTGACGACCGCCCACGCCGTCGCTTCGATGATGACAAACCAAGAGGTGAACGCCGCTTCGACGACCGCAGAGGCCGCCGTTTTGAAGACGAGAACGAAGAAGCTCCACGCAGAGGCCGTAAGGGTTATGTCCGCGAAAAAGACCCGATGTACGACCGTCCGAAGGCAACTGGCGAAATCCGCTTGAACAAATATCTCGCCGACTGTGGCATCTGCTCACGCCGCGAGGCCGACGACCTGATTAAGGCTGGTTGCGTCACCGTGAATGGCGAAGTCGTCACCACAATGGGTTTCAAGGTTAAGACCGAAGACAAAGTCGTTTATGGCGGCCAGACCCTGAACCGCGAGAAGCTCCGTTATATCCTGCTGAACAAGCCTAAAGGCTACATCACGACAGCCGACGACCCATACGAGCGCGACACCGTCATGGAACTCGTTGAAGGCGCTTGCGAAGAACGCATCTTCCCTGTTGGCCGTCTGGATAAGCTGACGACAGGTCTCTTGCTTTTCACCAACGATGGCGATTTGGCAAAGAAACTCACCCACCCAAGTAGCGAAGTGTCGAAAATGTACCAGGTGACTTTGGACAAGGCTTTGACCAAGAACGACCTGCTCCGCATTGCCGAAGGCATTGAACTCGACGATGGTCCTATTGCCGCCGATGCCATTTCATACGTTGAAGGCGACGAAAGCAAAAAGGAAATCGGCATTGAATTACATTCGGGCCGCAACCGTATCGTCCGCCGCATTTTCGAACACCTCGGCTACGAAGTCGAAAAGCTCGACCGCGTGATGTTCGCCGGCCTCGACAAATACAAACTTCCTCGTGGCGAATGGCGTTTCCTCACCGATATGGAAGTGAATATGCTGAAGAAAATTTGATTGTTTGAATTGTAGCGATGCACCGCGTGCGTCTTGCGCTTCAAATTATCGACAACGTTACCAAAAGCAAAAAGCTCTAAGCCAAATGCATATAATTTGCTGGCTTAGAGCTTATTTTTGTTTGAATATATTGTCTGGTAGAGACGTAGTGCGCTACGTTTCTACTTTCAAGGTTGCAGTCCATTCCACGAATGAAAACTTTTAATAGTTTTGCAGAAAATCCATCGGGAGGAACAAGCCATGATACTCAAGAAAGTTTTATACTATGTTCACAAGTACAACAAGAACGCATGGTATATAACGCCATTTCGAGAAGACATATTTGTCATTTACGCTGTGAGCTTTTGGATTTTCATATTAACAACAATAATATGTTTTGCCGTTTGCCTTTTCATAAAAAACATTCACCCGTCAATTTTATGTGTTCCACTGTTCGTCTCCTTTGGTTGTTTCACTGTAATGGATGTTCTTTGTTCCATTGCAAAGAAGAAACACAAAATATTCGATGACATCGACAAGGCATACGACATGGAATTTGAAAAGTCATTTCGCATCAAAGCCCAGCTTTTTGTCGGAATTCCGTGGCTTTTAACGATGATAATGGGAATTGCAGGACTCGTGTTTTTGATTTGTATTATGATTAAAGCAAATCACCACTAAGACGGGCAGCAATGCTTCTCTAATAATGCAAAAAGCTCTAAACCGAAAGCAAATTCTTGCGGATTTAGAGCTTGTCGTTTTAAATGTAAAGACCGATCAGATTGCCTTCACAATATCCTCAAAACTCCTTTCATCTTCCAATCCATTCATTTTCTCCTGTTTGATGCGCGATTTGCGGCGGGCATAGGAGTTGGTCTGCAAATTCATCAGGATGGAAATGACCTGATTGCTGAAGCCTTGTTTGGTGAGACAGCAGATTTGTATGTCGCTTTTTGTCAGATTCGGATATTGCTTGGTGAGGCGTGCAATGAAATTGCCGTAAACCTTATCGATGATTTTCACGAAATCGTCCCACTCGCTTTCCTTGAGTTCGAAATCGATAGTCGAAGTGGTGATTTGCTCGTTGAGCGCCAAGGCGGTGACATACACCTTATTCTTCTTCAACTCAAGCTCCAACTCGTTTTTCATCTTTTCAGCCTTCAGTTTCTCTTCAAGCATATTCTTTCGCAAAAGCAACGCAATGATTATCAATGCGACAACCAGGATAAAAAGAATGAAATACAATCGGAAGTTCTTCAACTTCTGTTGGGCTTGCAGCGTGTTTTTCTGACTTTGCAAGTCGTATTCCGCCTTGATGCGTTGCACTTGTTCGGCACGATGGTCTTGGTCGGCTTGCATCATATTCTCGTTGAAATGTTCATGACATTCAAGAGCTTTCTGATAGTCGCCTGCAAACTGATAAAGGTTGCAGAGGCACTGGTAGGCCGACATGCGGATACCTGCTTGTTCGCTCTTGATAGCGTTACTAAGATGATGGAAAGCGAGACTGTCCTGCTCAAGATAATAGTATGCCAAGCCAAGATTGAGGTGACAGATGTCGGGACGTTCGCTGGCAACGAGTGCTTCCGTAGAAGCTGCAATTGCCTTGGCATAGTCCTCGGAGGGCAAGTAAATGTCGCGTGCCGTTTCGGTAAGGATTAAGGCAGCAAAGGAATTGTCATCCAATCGCTTTGCAATCTGCAAAGCCTCATCATAAAGGGTTGTTGCTTCCTCAATTTGTCCTACATTTGCTGCGGCACGACCTTGATCGCGAAGCGCAGCCAGCAATATGGTGGAGTCGTTCAGTTCACGTGAGAGGGAGACGGCATCGGCAAGAAGCGGCAAGGCTTCGTCGAAGAGACCATGGAGCCAATAAGTCGCGCCAAGATTGTCTTCGATTTGGGCTTTCAGCCGTTTTGTCTCGGGCTGCTCGGTTTTGCAACGGTCGATGGCTATCAATGCCTTGCTGAAAGCATCGGCAGCAGCCTCGGTCTGGCAGGCAGCGCGCAGTTCCACGCCTTCGTTGAAGTGCTTCTGTGCTTCTTCAAGGCATTTCGTCTCTTGGCGGCAAGCCGAAAGGGCAAACACCAAGAAAAAGATAAATCCAAAATGGCAGCGCGTCTTCATCGCTTCACAAATCTCATGGTTTCACCTTCAACCGTTAGGAAATACATTCCGGCAGACAGCGTCTTGATGTCAATCTGCTGATTTTCGCTTTCGATGTTGCCTTGCATTACTGTCTGTCCAATCGTGTTGGCAATTTTATATTCGGCGTTTGCTGGTAGAGACGCGCCATGGCGCGTCTCTACAACGAGAACGCCATTGGCAGGATTCGGATAGACAGCAAAACCATTAGTATTTGTTTCAATCATGCCAAGGTGATACTGATCGTACACCTCATCGCAGTCGTGTTCTCCGATTTTTAGAATCAAAACACCATTCATCCAATAGCAGCGCAAGCCTTCCACGCGATAGTCTTTGTCACGGTTCATCAGTTTTTCGGGGAAGAAACTGGTGAGATGGCCAAGGCCGGCGATAATGTCGCCGCTGAATATTCCGTTTTCGTCACTCACATGCAACATGCGATAACGCTCTCCCTCGTTTTCGTAGTATCCGACCGAATCGACATGCATGACAATGCTTTCGTAGCCCACCTTGATTTCCCATGCTTCGCCCTGAGTGGCACCAAAATCGTAAAGCGTGGTGAACTCCTGCAAGTCCTTGTTCCACCAGTAAACCTTGCCGTTTTCCTCGTAGACATATTCGTGGGTCACTTCAGTGATTTCATTGCGGTCGTATTGCGTATTGCTGCGCACAATCACCTTGGGTCGTTTGTTTTCAATGACAGTGTCGGTCTGACATTCCAAATGCTGGTATGTTACCGAGCCGTTATCATTCTGGATTTCGTAGTACCATTCATTATTGATGTCAATGCTCCGTGCGTCAATGGCCATGTTAGTAATGTTGTCATTGTTGCCATATTGTTGAAACACTTCGAAATTTTTCCAGATGCAAGCTTTGTCTTCTTTCTTGCCGCACACATAGATGTCAGAAGGTGTAGCATAGATGTTGGTTGCGTAATTGCCGTCAAAATTAGAAAGCATTGTCTGATAGCCATGACCATCTGCAATTTTAACAACATTATGAACAAATCCATGAGGGTAGTTATAAATGTAATATATTTCTCCTGCAAAAGCACATATTTTTGAATGGCCCGAATCAAGACCCCAACTGACATAATACTCATTGTCTTTTAAAATGACACCGATGGTTATCCACTCGCCTGCATCAACATCCATATATCCATTTGTGAAAATAAGCCCATTGTCAACCGAAATTTCATTAGCAACGGAATAGGTAACTGAATCAAATGGATGTTGCTGCTGGAAGATGAAATGCAATTCGTTTTCTTTCCACACGGCGGCCTGTTTTGTTCCATTTGTTGTAATGTAACCGCAGAAATAGGGGATGCCAGTACGATTGTCCACATCGGCAGCATTGACAGATGTGGGGCGTATTCCATCGCCTATTTGCCAATAAGGCGAAAAGTCGTCACCTTGCAAAACAGCTCCAACCATTACTGAATCCGAGTTGTATAGCTGACCGACGGCATACAATGTGTCGTTGAGGCAATAGAAATCCTTGAGCTGAAATCCGTCGGGAACAGAGAGAGCCTCATTGTTCTTCCTGATTTCCTTGTGGTGAATGTTATCGTTGGGGTCGTAATAATCCACCATCCAATACACATCGCCTTCCGAATTGAGCATTACCTTTGATGCCTTCGTGGAATAGTTGGAGCCTTGAACCGTGTAAAGTCTGGTTCCATTTTTGTATAATGCACCTCTCGTTTTGGTGCCTGTTGCATAATATCCTGTAGCATAAATGTCTTGTGCAAAGTTGCAGCTGGCTATGGCCATCAACATAATAATAAGGAATAACTTTTTCATAGTATGTTAATTTTTTGGGTTGATTATCTGTCAATTACAAATTTTGTAGTTTCACCTTCAACCGTCAGGAAATACATTCCAGCGGGCAGCGTATTGATGTCGATTTGCTGGTTTTCGCTGTCGATGTTGCCTTGCATCAAGGTCTGTCCCATCAGGTTGGTGATTTGATATTCTGGACTTTGTGTTTCATTTACACTAAAATTCTCAATATACAGAACGCTGTTGGCAGGATTCGGATAGACGGCAAAACCATTCTCATTCATTTCCTCCACACCATGCAGTTCTGTGTAAATCGCATCACAGTCATCATCGCCGAAATGATAAAGCAATTCATCATTCACCCAATAACAGCGCAAGCCATCTACGGTATAATGAACATTCCTATTCATCAGTCTTTCAGGGAAGAAACTGGTGAGATGGCCGATGCCGGAAACAATGTCGCCGCTGAATATTCCGTTTTCGTCACTCACATGCAACATGCGATAACGCACTCCCTCGTTTTCATAGTATCCGACCGAATCGACATACATGACAATGCTTTCGTAGCCCACCTTGATTTCCCATGCTTCGCCCTGAGTGGCACCAAAATCGTAAAGCGTGGTGAACTCCTGCAAATCCTTGTTCCACCAGTAAACCTTGCCGTTTTCCTCATAAACATATTCGTGGGTCACTTCAGTGATTTCATTGCGGTCGTATTGCGTATTGCTGCGCACAATCACCTTGGGGCGTTTGTTTTCGATGACGGTGTCAGTCTGACATTCCAAATGCTGGTAAGTTACCGAGCCGTTATCATTCTGGATTTCGTAGTACCATTCGGGAAGAAATGGAAGGAAACTCGGAATGTCGTTGGCATTGGGAATGCTCTTCCAATATTGTTCATTGCCAAGGAAGTACAAATGATTGTCGCTGCCTCTTGAAAGAAAACCGTCTTCACCGCCAGGAATAGGCTCTGACAAAGGAAGACCCTCAACGGTGTTGTAGAAATGCTCGCCATGATCTAATGAATAGGCCAAGACAGCATCACCATCCATGTTTATAGCGGTTTTGTAAATTATGCCATTGTCGGCAATGCCGATACTATTAGCCCAAAACGCATAAAAGCCCGGAATGTGTTCAAATTCTGAAAATTCACCCCCAAAATCAACGCCACAAACCACATTACCATCAGGATCAAATTCCATATCCTTGATGCCTATGGTTTCGAAAGCCATGAGTTCCCAGTTTCGCATATCGGAAAGTGTGGAATGATAGATTCCGATGTTGGAGCCAATGAAGTAATAGACGGAAGCAAAAACATCACCATTTTCACTGACTATCAAGTCGGTAATCCATAGGTAATCATCTATCACATCAATAATTGTATAATCCCATGTCGTTCCGCCATCCAAAGTCCAATAGACTTCCCCGTCTGAAGTCCAAATAGTGACAGTATTCTCTGACGAAGCATACAGACCACTGATGCCTGACATTGCACAAGAAGAAATTTGCGTGGTTCGCTGCCATGTATCGCCATTGTCGTCAGAATACATCATGGAAATTTGAGAATTATTAAAAACAAAAATTCTTCCTTCAGGACTGATACTAAAACAGTACATGTTAAACAAGCCGTTATAACCTGTTTCAGGACCGAGCACGATTTGCCACGTCTCTCCCTCGTCTTGCGAACGGGCGATGCCATTGGAATCATGATGCGCAAATAGACTTCCATCCGCACTTGCGCCTAAAATAACACCTTGTGCATTGATGGGCTTCCAAATGTTTTGTGCATCAAGGAGGCCGAAGCAACCGATGCAAATGATTAAGATTGTGAATAACTTTTTCATAGTGTTACAGATTTTGTTGTTTGCGATGCAAAAGTAGAACATTCCCCAACGCCAAAATCATTTTGTCAAGCCTCTAAAACGCCTTGTCTATCATAAAATCTGATGGAATAAAAATAAACGATTGGAAATCAGTTCGTTGAAAAACTAATGTCCAATCGTTGTCTATGGGTTTGTCTATTATGTTTTGCCTGTAGAGACGCGCCATGGTGCGTCTCAAGACGCAAATTTTGTTTTTATGGAGACGCACCATGGCGCGTCTCTACAAGGGTAAACCCATCATTTTTTAGGTTTCAATTCCTCGAAAATCATGCTGCGGAGGTTCTCAATCGGGACACGGACCTGATTCATCGTGTCGCGGTCGCGCACGGTGACAGTGTTGTCTTCCAAGGTCTGGTTGTCGACGGTGACGCACATTGGCGTACCGATGGCATCCTGACGGCGGTAACGCTTGCCAATGGAATCCTTTTCCTCGTACTGGCACATGAAATCGTACTTCAGTGAATCAATGATTTCGCGGGCCTTTTCCGGCAGACCGTCTTTCTTTACCAATGGCAGAACGGCCACCTTGTAAGGAGCCAGAATTGCCGGCAGTTTCAGCACAACGCGCTCAGTGCCGTCTTCCAGTTTTTCCTCGGTGTAGGCATGGCTCAACATGGCAAGGAACATGCGGTCGAGGCCGATGGAAGTTTCGATGACGTAAGGCGTATAGCTTTCGTTGGTGTCAGGATCGAAATACTGCAACTTCTTGCCTGAATATTTGGCATGGGCCGAAAGGTCGAAATCGGTGCGGCTGTGAATGCCTTCCAATTCCTTGAAACCGAATGGGAAATCAAATTCGATGTCGGTAGCGGCATTGGCATAGTGAGCCAGTTTCTCGTGATCGTGGAAACGGTATTTTTCAGCCGGCAGACCTAATGAAAGGTGCCAGTTGAGGCGTTCCTGCTTCCATTGCTTGAACCAATCCAATTCGGTGCCAGGGCGGACGAAAAACTGCATTTCCATCTGCTCGAATTCGCGCATACGGAAAATGAACTGACGGGCCACGATTTCATTACGGAAAGCCTTACCGGTCTGGGCAATGCCAAATGGAATCTTCATGCGGCCGGTCTTCTGCACATTGAGGTAGTTTACGAAAATGCCTTGAGCCGTTTCAGGACGCAGATAAATGGTGTCAGCGCCATCGGCCACCGAACCCATTTGAGTAGAGAACATCAGGTTGAACTGACGCACATCGGTCCAATTGCGGGTGCCCGAAATAGGGCAAACGATTTCAAGGTCAAGAATCAGCTGTTTGATGGCGTCAAGGTCGTTGGCTTCCATAGCGCCATACAGACGGTGACTGATTTCCTCAATCTTGGCCTTGTATTCCAACACGCGCGGATTGGTGCTCACAAACTGTTCCTCGTTGAAGGCATCGCCGAAACGCTTTCTGGCCTTTTCAACTTCCTTGTTGATTTTTTCCTCAATCTTAGCCATGTAATCTTCCACCAAGACATCGGCGCGGTAGCGTTTCTTCGAGTCGCGGTTGTCGATGAGCGGGTCGTTGAAAGCATCCAAGTGGCCCGAAGCCTTCCAAGTGGTCGGGTGCATGAAGATTGAAGCATCAATGCCGACGATGTTTTCGTGCATCTGAACCATGGCTTTCCACCAGTATTCACGGATGTTTTTCTTCAGTTCGACACCGTTCTGGCCATAATCGTAAACAGCCGAAAGACCGTCGTAAATTTCACTCGACTGGAAAATGAAACCATATTCCTTAGCGTGTGAAGTTATCTTTTTGAAAAATTCTTCTTGATTCATATAAGGTAGTTATTTAAGATTCAAATATTTAAAATTTAAAGATTCAAGATTTAAAGATTTAAAATTCAAACTTGCTAAATCAATCTGTCTAATTGTCCATTTGTTTAATAAGATTCCCGCCTTCGCGGGAATGACGGTCTCAAAAAAAGACCGTCAAAAGACTAATCATCCAAAAGTCAAATTGTCAAATTGTCCAAAAGTCTAATTGTCTAATTGTCACAAAATCAAATGATTAACATTGCATCGCCGTAGGTGAAGAAACGGTATTTTTCGTTCACGGCTTCCTTGTAGGCCTTCATCAGCAAATCGTAACCTGCAAAGGCGGCCACTTCCATCATCATTGGTGATTTTGGCAGATGGAAATTGGTAATCATGCAGTTAGCGACCGAGAAAGTGTAAGGCGGGAAGATAAAACGGTTGGTCCAGCCGCTGAAAGGCTTGATTTTTCCGCCGATGGTGGCAGCCGTTTCCAAAGCCTTTAACGAAGTTGTGCCCACGGCAAACACATTATTGTGGCGTTGGTTGGCCTCGTTGACCAAGTCGCAGCAGTTCTGGTCGATATACATTTCTTCCGAGTCAGGCTTGTGCTTGGTGAGGTCTTCCACTTCGATGTCGCGGAAATTGCCCATGCCTGGATGCAAGGTGAGTTCGGCAAACGATGCACCGATGATTTCCAAACGCTTCATCAGAATCTTGCTGAAATGCAGACCTGCAGTAGGAGCCGAAACTGCGCCTTCTACCTTAGCGTAAATGGTCTGGAAATCCTCGACATCTTCAGGGGTTTCCTCGCGGTTGATTTCCTTTGGAATAGGCGTGTGGCCTAATGAAAACAAGGTTTTCTTGAACTCATCGTACTGGCCATCGAAAAGGAAACGCAAGGTGCGGCCACGCGATGTGGTGTTGTCGATGACTTCGGCCACCAGCTGGTCGCCTTCGCCAAAATACAACTTGTTGCCGATACGGATTTTGCGTGCCGGGTCGACGAGCACATCCCAAAGGCGGCTCTCATGATTCAGTTCGCGGAGCAACAGAACCTCGATTTTTGCGCCGGTCTTTTCCTTTTCGCCATAAAGTTTGGCAGGAAACACTTTTGTATTATTAATGACAAACACGTCGCCATCCTTGGTGTAATCGACAAGATCCTTAAACACACGGTGTTCAATTTTTCCTGTCCTGCGGTCAACGACCATCAAACGGGCTTCGTCGCGGTTTGCCGTTGGATGCAAAGCGATAAGCTCGCTTGGCAAATTGAATTTGAATTGTGATAATTTCATCCTTTTATATTGAATATTGTTCGACTTTATCTTCTACAAACTTGCAAATATACTGCAAAACGGAAATTTTGTCAAGTTTTTTTACTAATTGATTGAAAATCAAAAGCAATGAAATGGAAAAAGCGACTTGATTTTTGATGAATTTGAAAAAGCACTTGTCATTTAAATCCATAAGTAGAAAAGCAGAATTAGAAACAAAACAACAAATCAATTCAATTTGTTTTTTCTCGATTTTTCTATGCAAAATAATGGTTTTAACCAAAATTCAAATTTTGACACTCAATATTTCAAGAATTGCATTATTTTTGCAAATTACTAATTAGAAACGAAAATTCAATCAACAATGAAAAAAATACTGATTCTCATAAATGCGCTGCTGTTTTCTGTTGGCATCGCAAAAGCTCAGGACATTTACTTTGCAGGTTATTCCTTGCCTGACACTTTAGGCAACGCTTCGGCTATGGTCTGGAAAAACAACACACTGGTCTACAGTTGGTTTGATGCCAATGCCAAGCCAACCATTAACGATATGTTTGTGACAGAAAATGGCGACGTTTATTGCGCCGGCCACACTACCGACACCACCCATATCGCCACTGGAACCGTTTGGAAAAACGGCGAAGTCTTCTTTACCGCTGACGAGGGTTCCGTTTTCAACAAGATGATTGTCAATGGCGACAATATCATTACAGCAGGTTACATCGTTGACACTAACAGATATGACCATGCCGCCATCTGGCAAAACGGCGAATTGCTTTATACGCCAGGCGATACGTTTGAGCACTCTGTCATCAACGCCATCGCTATGGATGACGAAGGCAACATTTATTCCGCCGGATATGTTCCCTATCCATTGCCTACCATAATCTGGAAAAACAGCGAAGTATACCTTGAACTCGACGACATTGCGTCCATCTCTGATTTGTTTCTCAGCGATGGCGACATTTTTACTGCCGGTCATATAAATGCCAATGGTTTCACCACAGCCGCCGTATGGCAAAATGATTCCACCATCTATCGAGATGATAGCGGAAGCATGTTTTCCGAAATAAACTCCATTTGCAAATCCGGCGATGACATTTTCGCGGCAGGATATATTGACACGACATTAATCGTTTTGCAAAATAACGAAGTGCTTTATGAAATTCCATATACGGGGTTCCCTATTGAAGATTATTCCAGAATCCACCAAGTTTGCGTCTCTGAAGCGAATCTGTATTTCACCGGTTGCCTGAATGGCGAAGGCATGGTTTGGAAAGATGGCGAAATCCTTTATCAGCCAGAAGATTGCAGTGACATTATCGGCATTGCATTCGTTCCAGAATGTGATGGCGAAACCCGCACCTTGCCTTGGACCGATGATTTCGAGGAAGCCACCACCGATTGGGACTGCTGGAGCATCTCCGATTTCGATGGCAACGAAGAAATCACTTGGCAACGCAACACCGAACAAGCCCAATCTGGCGATTTCAGTGCCCGTCACCTTGCCTGCGACAACATCCAGGAAGGCTGGCTCATCACACCGCCCATTTATCTGCAACCGAACCGCGATTCAACATGGATGAGTTTCAACTCCATGGAAACCAATGCTGAAAACTATACTTATAGCGGTGTTTGGGTTTCCACAACGGGAACCGAAACCAATAATTTTGCAGAAATCTGGTCGCAGGAAAACCCTTCGGAAAATTGGGACACCATCAACATCAACTTGTCTGATTATCAAGGCGAAATCGTTTATTTGGCGTTCAAATATTCAGGTCATCACGGCCACGACTGGTATATTGATGATGTAACCCTTAATGAAACCTACACCTTGCGTGATACGATTTCCGAATTTCCATACGTTGAGAATTTCGAAAACGGGTTAGGCGATTGGTACATCATTGACGAAGACCACAGCGGCAAGCAACACAACTGGAAACTCATGGAATCCGGTTTTGAAAGCGAATATTGCCTTGGCCACGACCACGACACCATCGAGACCTATCAGAAGAGCTGGACCATCAGCCGTCCGCTGCATTTCGATGTCGACATGTTCTACACGCTCAGTTATTGGAACAAAATCAGCGGACTTTCTATCAACGACCATAGCGGCATTTATGTCGCCGACAATACAGGCCACACACCTGTTCCAACTGATTTCGTTCCGTTATTTGAAAACGACGGCAACACATCAGATTGGGCTGAAAACGAAATCAACCTGAACGAATATGCCGGTCATGACATCTATCTGGCCTTTGGCTACGAAGGCTACGACCACGACTGGCTGATTGACAGCATCACTTTGGAATCGCGCATTGCAGAATACACCATTGAAGCCGTTTCCGACCATCCGGCATGGGGCTATGTCATTGGCGGCGGTACTTATCAAGTTCACGACACCATTCAGATTGAAGCCATTCCTTACGAAGGCTTTGCCTTCAACAAGTGGGACGATGATTGCATCGACAATCCGCGTACCATCATCGTTACCGAAGACCACACCTACACAGCACATTTCGGCATTCAGCAATGCCTCATCAAGACGGATGTAACGCCCGAAGGAGCCGGCACCGTTGAAGGCGGCGGCATTTATGATTACGGGACAGTGATTCATCTGATGGCAAGAGCCAACATCGGTCACCAATTTGAACAATGGAGCGACGGCGCCATCGAAAACCCACGCACCGTCAATGTCATAAGCGATGCTGTTTACATTGCTGAATTCAGCACCAACCAATATGAAATTACAGCCAATGCAAGTCCAGAAGAAGGCGGAACCGTTTCCGGGGCGGGAACTTATTATTATGGCGAAAGGGCTGAATTGAAGGCCGTACCGAATGAAAACTACATATTCCTTTGCTGGAGCGATGGCATTGCATCAAATCCAAGGGTGGTGAATGTCACGCAAAACGCATCTTTCACGGCTCTTTTCCACAAGAACGGAACGCCTGAATATGAAATCACGGTGGTTTCTGACAATCCGCTTTTGGGTGCTGTTACAGGCAGCGGCACATATCCTGAAGGAGCTGTCATTCAGATTTCCGCTTTTGCAAACAGTCACGCGCGTTTTACGCATTGGGATGATGGCAGCACTGACAATCCGCGCGACATTGAAGTCATTGGCGACATGACTTTCACAGCCTTTTTTGAGCTGATTCCAAACTATACCATAAGAGTCGAATCGGAAAACCCACTCATGGGAACAGTTTATGGCAGTGGAACTTATCAGGAAGGAACTGTTGTTGAAATCGGGGCATTGTCAGGCGAAAATTTCTACTTTAGCGGTTGGCAGGACGGCGACATGAACAATCCAAGAAGCATTACCGTCACAGAAGATGCCTATTTCATAGCTTCATTTGCCCTTGAACCTACGCCAACTTTTGATATTACGATTTATTACGATGAAAATCAGGGATTTGTGTTAGGAGCCGGCACATACCTTGCTGGTGCGACAGCCACAATAGTGGCCATTCCGTCTGACGGCTATCAATTTGTGAAATGGAGTGACGGCAACACCGAAAATCCACGGGAAATTTTTGTTGACCACGACATTATTCTTGCAGCATTCTTCAATGGCACTGGCGTTGATGAAGCGCAAGCCTCGATGATTTCGGTGTTTCCAAATCCAACAAACGACAAGATTCACATCATCGGTCTGGAAAATGCAAACGAAATGGAAATTTTCGACACTTTCGGCACATTGCTGATAAAGAAACAGATGGCTGGCGACACTGAAATTGATGTCAGCGGACTTGCATCAGGTTTTTACATCATCAGGATTGGGAAATATTTCGGAAAGTTCATCAAGCAATGAAGCTTTGTGGCAGGATATAGGTTCGTTTTTGAAACAAATCTTGTGTAGTCTTTTGTAAATCCACATTTCCATTGTCTGTGTAAAATCTGCGCATGTCAGCGCGATCCGCTGGAGAAATTCCAAATTTATGTATTTTTGCACGTTCAAAACCTCAGTCCATGCCCGAATTTGATTTGCCATCGGCTCTAACCCATGTCTACGACAGCCTCTATCAGTTGTCGCATTCGGCGGCTTCTGACAGCCTTGTGCCGAGTTTCATCGATACCGGCTTTGAGGGTGCGGTGATGCCGATGCCGAGGGCTTCCTACGATGTGCTGCAAGGCTGGGAACTCATCATTCTGGGACTCGTGCTGCTGATGGTCGTCTTGAACAAGCAACTCTATCCGCGTCCGTTCCGTCAGATTTTCCAAGTGCCTGCAGGTGCGTCGAATACCAACCAGCTGCTGCGCGAATGGTCGCCGATGAACAGTTTCCTGGGCATTACCTTTATTATAGTTTATATTGTCGTGGTGGCGCTTTTCGTACAGAAATCGTTCGTGGTTTTGTCACGCGATGTGTCGAAATACAACTCTTTCCGTGTCTACGGCATCGTCTTAGGTTGCGCTGCGGGCTGGGTGCTGCTGCGTTTCGCCATCTTATACCTTTTCAACTGGCTTTTCCGCACCAAGGATACCGTCGACCGTCAGGTGACGGTGCAGCTTTCCGTTTCCACAATGTGCTTCATTGCCATGCAGCCTGTGCTGTGGCTGTTGCTCTACAATCCTTATTCGGCATACGTCTGGGTGGGCATCGGAATCCTTGCCATTGCAGCCCTGATGCGTCTCGTGCTGGAAATTATTGAAACAAGAGTTTCGGTAAAATTGTCTTCGTTTTATATTTTTTTGTACTTTTGCACCCTCGAAATCGCACCGGGGGTGCTGCTCTTGACGGCAGGCTTACGCTATTTTAGCCAAGGTTCTGTTTTTTAATGAGTTAGTTGCTCCGTAAGCATTTGATAAACTGTCAAACAACAAAAAAGGGAACGAATGAAAATTAAGTCCATTCTGGTGTCACAGCCCCAACCTGCCGATATTGCCAAAACGCCTTACGGCGATATGATGAAGAAATACGGTGTAAACTTCACATTCGAGAAATTCATAAAACTTGAGGATGTCACAGCCAGCGAACTGCGTCAGGATCATGTCAAATTGCCGGAACATACCGCTATCATTCTGACAAGCCGCAATGCTGTCGACCATTTCTTCCGCGTCGCCAAGGAAATGCGTTATGCTGTGCCCGAAACTTTGAAATATTTCTGCATCAATGAGTCGACGGCCTTGTATCTGCAACGTTATGTGCAATATCGCAAGCGCAAGATTTTCTTCGGCAACCAGACTTTCCCCGATTTGGTTGAAATCATGAAGAAGCACAAGGAGGAAAAATATCTTTTCGTTTGCTCCAACATCAGTTCCGACGAACCTATCCAGACGCTTACCGAAGCCAAACTGAACTTCACCAAGGCTGTGATGTTCCGCACCGTTTCAGCCGATTTGAAGGATACTGTGAAAATCGCCGATTACGATATGCTGGTGTTCTTCAGCCCTGCCGGAATCGAGTCGCTGAAAGAGAATTTCCCGAAGTTCAAGCAGAAGGAAGTCGCCATCGGCGGTTTCGGCGAAGCCACTTGCAAAGCTATCACCGAGTCGGGCTACGAACTGAATTTCTGCGCTCCAACGGCCACTGCGCCTTCCATGACCATGGCCATCGAGGAATATCTTGCCGCTGAACTCAAGAAAAGCAAGAAGAAATAAAAAAAGTCTTACCTTTGTCGCTCAATGGTTCCGCTATGACCGTCAAGGAGGATCTCCCAAAATACGAAAGAATCTGCAAGCAGAGCGACATTGTGTCGCTCTTCGATAAGGGATTGGGCTTTTCCAGTTATCCTTACCGTGTCGTGTATCTGTTCCGTTCCGCCGGAGTGATGCCGCCCACTTGCCGATTGCTGGTTTCCGTGTCGAAAAAACGTTTTCACCATGCTTTCAAGCGCAACCGCGTGAAGCGCCTGATGCGCGAATCGTGGCGCAAGAACAAGGCCGCGCTGTATGCAATTTGCGAACGCGACAATATTTCGATTGATGTTGCGTTAGTCTACAACGCCACGGTCATCCATTCGTATGAGGAAATGCTTGGCAAGACCCAAAAAGCCGTGAACGAGATTGTCGATAGGTATGAAAAAATTGATGCAAATCCCTGCTAAGTTCCTGATATTCTTGATAAGAGTATATCAGGTGACACTTTCTCCTTTCATCGGAAAATCGTGCCGTTACACGCCGACATGTTCCAACTACGGCATTGAAGCCATTCAAAAATACGGTGCCATCAAAGGCGGCTGGCTGACCTTGAAAAGGATGCTCTCGTGCAATCCTTGGGGCGGCAGCGGCTATGACCCGGTTCCGTGAAGTGGAGTGTTATAAAATGGATGGTTTTGAACATTATCAAAATTAAATAGAAAAACTGATAACCGTAAACCGATAACTGAAAACTGATAACTGAAAACTGAAAACTGATAACCTAAAAACGACAAAAACATAACAATATGAAATACAGAATCACAACCTTACTGCTTTTATTCCTTCTGCCTTTCGGCTTAGTGGCTCAGGAGAAACAGAACAATTTCGAAATCGCGAAAAGCATCGACATTTACAACAGCCTGCTGCGCGAACTGAACCTGAATTATGTCGATGAAATCAATCCGGGCGAACTGAACGAAGCCGCCATCGATGCCATGCTTCAAGGTCTCGACCCTTACACGGTCTTCATTCCCGAATCGGAAATTGAAAATGCACGTTTCATCACGACGGGTGAATACGGTGGCATTGGTGCCTTGATTCATTATGATGGCGAATACACCGTGATTTCCGACCCGTATTTCGGTTGGCCGGCACAAAAGGCAGGTTTGCAGGCGGGCGATGTCATCCTTTCGGTGAATGGCGTCGACACGCACAAAAAGAATACTGCCGAAGTGAGCGAATTGCTCAAAGGTCAGCCGGGAACGGATGTCGTGCTCAAAATCCGTCGTTATGGTCAGGACAAGCCGATTGAAAAATCCATGAAACGCGAAAAGGTGAAAATCGACAACATACCTTATTATACTGTCTTCGATAACGGCATTGCTTATCTCTCGCTGAGCGGTTTCACTCGCGATGTGGCTTCGGAGATGAAGGCAAAACTGGGCGAAATGAAGAAAAACCACGAACTGAAAGGTTTCATCCTCGACTTGCGTGGCAATGGCGGCGGCCTGTTGAATGAAGCTGTCGATATTGTCAACTTGTTCATTCCCAAAGGAAAACCGGTCGTGTCGATGCGCGGCAAGGCACAAAACGCTTCCGCTCTTCATGCCACCAACAATGCGCCTCTCGATGAGGAAATTCCGTTGGCCATTCTCGTTGACGGCGGTTCGGCTTCGGCCAGCGAAATCGTTTCGGGTGCCATTCAGGATTATGATCGCGGTGTTATCATTGGTCAAAGGACTTTCGGTAAGGGCTTGGTTCAGAATATATTGCCTTTGAGTTACAACACTCAGATGAAGGTTACGATTGCCAAATATTACATTCCAAGTGGCCGTTGCATTCAGGAAATCGATTATTCGCACAAGAAGGATACGGTGAACGTCAAGAACGATAGTCTTGGCAAACCTTTCAAGACCATGGGTGGCCGCACCGTTTACGAAGGCCACGGCATCATGCCTGATGTGAAGGTTGAACGCGACACTTTCGCCACCGTCACGGCTTATCTTTACGGCAAGAACTATATTTTCGATTATGCCAACAAATTCTGCTTCGAGCATAAGTCAATCGATTCAGCTGCTACTTTCAAGATTGATGATGTTACCTATCAGGACTTTATGAATTTTGTGAAAGGCAAGGATTTCAATTATACCACTCAAAGTGAACTGGCTTTGGAAAAACTGAAACAGGCTGCCAAGGATGATGGTTATTTCGATGAAGTGAAGGGAAAGATAGATGAGTTAGAAAAAACGCTTGCAGCCGACAAGGCCAACGATTTGGTGAAAAACCGGAAAGACATTGAGGAACTGCTTCGTAGTGAGATTGTTGGACGATATTATTATCAAAAGGGAAGGATCGTTGCCAACCTGAAAAACGACCCTGACTTGAACCGCGCCTTTGAGATTTTGCTCAATACCAACGGCAAGGACGAATATCATAAGATTTTAGGCAAGTGATGTTTGGATTGGGCAGTTATAGGGATTTAGTTCAGCCGGCTTATTTTTTCGGCCTGCTGATGATGGCGGTAAGTCTTACACTTTCGCCATTCCTGATGAGTGTTGCCCAGTTTTGGATGGTCGGCATTTGGATTATCGACGGTGCCGTCAGCAAGGATTTTAAGGAAAAATGGCATCATTTCACTCATAATTGGATTGCATTGCTGATCGTTTCCTTGTATTTGCTACATGTTTTTGGACTTGTTTATACATCTGATTTTCAATATGCTTTCAAGGATTTGCGCATAAAGTTGCCATTGTTGGTTTTGCCTTTTGTGTTATCGTCGATGAAGCCTTTAAGCAAGAAGCAATTCGATTTGCTGCTCAATGTTTATGTGCTTTCGGTTTTTGTGGCGACTTGCTTCAGTTTCACCCATTATGTCAGGCACGATTATCAGGATGTGCGCGAAATCTCGCATTTCATCAGCCATATCCGTTTCTGTCTGCAAATTGTGTTTTGTATTTTCATTACGGGCTATTATCTTCTGAAACGGCAGTCGAAATGGTGGGAGTGCGTTCTGGAAATCTTGCTGATTGTGTGGTTCTGCATTCAGATTTACATTTTTGAATCCCTGTCGGGTTATGTTGTTTTCTGTGGCAGCATTTTTGTGACTTTATTATATTTGATTCGGCAGTTGCGTCAAGGGCGCACTCTGTTTATGGGAACATTGCTGTTTCTGTTATTTGTGACAGCATTTTGCGGTTTTAAGCTTTGTTGCATGATGAAGCCAATGATGAGTGTCGAAAAAGTGGATTTTGCGGCATTGCCTAAAAAAACCGCCCAAGGCAATTTGTATTGGCACGACACGACTGTCTTCATCGCTGAAGATGGGCGTTATATCGGATTGTATTATTGCCATAAGGAAATGCGTGAGACCTGGCCCTTGCGCAGCCAGATGAAATTTGATGGCAAGACGCAAAATGGGGAAAACCTTGAGGCGACTTTGGCTCGTTATCTCACTTCAAAAGGTTTGACAAAGGATGCCGAAGGCGTGATGGCTTTGGACGAGCAGGACATCCGCAATGTGGAGCAGGGCATTCCAAATTATAATAATTGGATTCATCCGGGCGTGAGGGCAAGAATTTCTTCCACTTTGTTTGAATATAAACTTTACCGCCACAATAATTATGCTAATGGTGGTTCCTTGTCGCAACGCATCGAATATACCCGCGCTTCGCTTTATCTGATTAAAGAACATCCGATTTTCGGCATTGGGACCGGTGATGCTCCCGATTTGTACCAGCAGGCCTATGACGAATTGGATTCGCCTTTGGATTTGAGCTACAGACGCAGGGCGCACAACCAGTATCTTTCTATTACTGTGGCATTTGGCGCAGTTGGTTTGCTATTGTTCCTTGCCGTGCTGTTGCTGCCGTATTGTTCAAATAAAAAATATCGTACTTATTTGTACACCATTTTCCTTTGCATCATTTTGCTGTCGATGTTGCCTGAAGACACAATCGAGACACAAGCCGGAGTGACATTTTTCGCTTTCTTTGAAGCTTTGTTTTTGCTTGCCCATCCGAATAACGAAGAATTTGAAAATTGACATACTATGAGAAAAGAACAATTTGTTTCACCTTACGAAGTCTACGATAATCTTGAAGAACTGAACGCGCAAGATGCTGAATTGCTGCAATATGCTCACAAAGCGGCTCAAAATGCCTACGCGCCTTATTCGATGTTTCATGTCGGGGCTGCTGTGCGTTTGGCTAATGGAAAAATCGTTTCGGGAAACAACATTGAGAATGCGGCTTATCCGAGCGGTTTGTGTGCCGAGCGTGTCACTTTGTTCAGTGCCCAGGCACAATATCCGGGTGTGGCCGTTGAAGCGATTGCCGTGACTGCACACTCCGAGAAAACTCTTGTCGATGAGCCGATTGCGCCTTGTGGCGCTTGCCGTCAGGTGATGGTGGAGGTGGAGAAACTTTCACAACGGAAACTTCGCATTTTGTGCCAAGGTGAAACGGTTCCTGTGATGGTTTTCGATGGCATTGAGACTTTGATGCCATTCATTTTCGTCGATAAATTTCTTTGATCAGGCAAATGTAAATAGCAGATTTCCAAAGAAATTCCAAAGTGTGGAAACGCCGACGCCAAAAATCTTGCTGAGGTAGAAGTCCCATTTCAGTTTTCCGTTGAGCAGATAAACCGTGAGCGTGTCGAGACCTAAGCCGACAAGCGCAACGGCAAAGTATTTCACGAACTCAGTGCCAATCTGCGGGTTGTCGCTTTGGAATGTCCAGATGCGATTCAGGAAATAATTGGTGGTGGCGGCGAAAACGAAACCAAGAATGTTGCTGAAATACTTGTTCAGTTTCAGCCATTCCTTGCAGATGTAGGTAATTCCAAAATTGACAATGACACCTGAAAATCCTACAACACCGAATTTCAGGAATTTGAGTAAAAACGCTTTGGTCAGTTCAATTTTCAGAATTATGCTTTTCAACATTTTCTTTTACTTTGCTGCAAAGGTAGCTGTTTTTTGGAAAATATAGGTTACTTTTGCACAAAATTTCGGTGATGAACGAAGTAAAAAACATAAGCATTGAGGAGTATGACTATCCTTTGTCCGAGGAACGCATTGCGAAATATCCGTTGGCAGAGCGTGATGCGTCAAAACTTTTGGTGTTGAAAGACAATGCGATACAGGAATCACAATTCAAATATATCGGTCAGTTTTTGCCTAAAGATGCCTTGCTGATTTTCAACGAGACCAAGGTAATCCGTGCGCGTCTTCAGTTCCTGAAAGACACAGGCTCGCATATCGAGGTATTTTGCCTGGAGCCAGACGATGATTATCAGATTGCTTTCAGCAGCGTTTCGCCTGTGCGTTGGAAATGCTTGGTGGGCAATTCAAAACGTTGGCGCGATGGCTTGCTCAGCATGAATTTGAATGTGAATGGGCAGAACGTTGTGCTGAATGCAAACCGCGTGGAGAAAAACGACCAGTATTCTGAAATCGAATTTTCGTGGACACCTGAAAATGTGCCATTTGCAAGCATTTTGGAAGCAGCGGGCGAAATTCCTTTGCCGCCTTATCTGCATCGTGATGCCGAGCCAGAAGACCGCGACCGTTATCAGACGGTTTTTGCGCGTTACGATGGTTCTGTGGCGGCACCGACGGCAGGATTGCATTTCACCCAGCCTTTGATTGCCGACTTGAAAGCTGCTGGTTTCCAGTTTGATGAAGTGACGTTGCATGTCGGGGCCGGCACTTTCCGTCCTGTGGCTACCGAGACAATCGGCGAACACGCCATGCATTCCGAAACCATCATTGTGCGCCGCAGTTTGATTGAAAATCTCATTCATCATCTGGGCAAAAACATCATTCCGGTTGGAACGACGAGCACGCGCACCTTGGAAAGCCTCTATTGGATTGGCTTGATGCTCAAGGAGCAAGGTCTGGATTTGCGCAACCTTCATGTCGACCAATGGTATCCGTATGAAAATCACGAGCCTCTGACCACGGATGATGCCTTGCAAATGATTCTCCAATATCTTGACAAACATCAGCTTACGCGCCTCGAGGCAAGTACTTCCCTGATGATTGCGCCAAGTTACAAAATGCGCGTCATCACAGGCTTGATTACCAATTTCCATCAGCCGAAAAGCACCTTGTTATTATTGGTTTCGGCTCTCATAGGCGAAAAATGGAAAGCGTGCTACAGGTTTGCCCTCGACAACGGTTTCCGTTTCCTGAGTTATGGCGACAGTTGCTTGTTTTTACCGCAATGAAAATATTTTGGAACGATATTTGATAAAAAATAAATCATTAACAACTTAAACTAATTACAACAATGAAGAAATCAGTTTTATTCGGCGTTATGGCATTCTTCGCTGTCAGCGCCATGAGCATTCAGAGTGCAAACGCACAAAATGTCACGGTCAAGAAAAACGCTAAGACCGAACAGAAAGCAACGTTTTCAACCAACAAGACTCAGGCTCAGCCATCCAGTGAAAACGCAAAACCGGCTGTGAAGACGAACACAAAGAAAGGCGTTACTCCTGAAGAAATCAAGGCAAAAGAGGCCGAAAAGAAAGCTATCCTTGAAAAAGAAAAGGCTCAACAGCAAGTGAAGCAGGATGTTAAGGCTGCTGATAAGAAAATGAAGCAGGACGTCAAAGCCGCTGACAAGAAAATGAAAAGCGATGTCAAGGCTGCTGACAAGAAAGTGAAGAAAGAAATCAAGAAAGGCGAAAAGATGACAAAAGCCCAGCGCGACGAGAAGATTAAAGCTGCTCAGGCTGCCAAGTCTAAGGAGGCCACATCCGACAAGAAAGTCAAGAAATAAGCAATTTATTTCTTCCTGCCCGAAAGCATCTCAGCGTATGTCCTGAGGTGCTTTTTCTTTTCTTCAGGAACGGCAATTGAGTCTAACAGGGCAAAGGCCTTGCGGTCGTATTCCAGCATGACGCGCTCCACTTCTTCCTTGACATGAAGACGGTCGTAGATTTTCTTCACTTCCGCAATCTTTTCCTCTTCATCGTGGTCGACGCGCATCGAGAAGTAACGTTGCAGGCGTTTTCTGTCTTTCTCATCGGCAAGTTCCAAGGCTTTCAGATAGAGATAAGTCTTTTTGTTGTCGGCAATGTCGCCGCCATGGCGTTTCCCGAACACTTCCACATCGCTGTAAAGGTCGAGAATGTCGTCCTGCAACTGGAAACTCATGCCGATATTGATGCCGAAATCATACAAGGCCTGAATGTTTTTTTCATTGGCTCCCGCAATGGTAGCGCCCATTTGCAGGCTGGTGGCGAGTAAAACGGCGGTTTTCAGGCGAATCATTTCCAGATATTCCGCAATGGTGATTTCGTCTCGCGTTTCGTAATTCAGGTCAAACTGCTGGCCTTCGCACACTTCACGGGCCACTTTTCCTAACAGTTGAGCGGTGGCAATGCCGTTCTTCGTCTTCATGGCAAACTCAAAAGCCATCGCCAGCATGGCGTCGCCCGAAAGAATGGCAATGTTGGAATTCCACTTTTGGTAGACGGTTTCCATGCTGCGGCGCAAAGGAGCCTGATCCATGATGTCATCGTGGATTAAAGTGAAATTGTGGAAGGTTTCCAATGCCAAGGCGGGCCAAAGGGCAACGGCCTCGTCGCCATCAAACATGTCGTTGGCCAAAAGACAAAGCATGGGGCGTAAACGCTTGCCTTTCTGTAAGATAGTATATGAAATAGGTTCGTATAATTCGATCGGGTTGCCGCCGAAATCGCATTTGCCGATAAATTCGGTGATGTCGTTTTGTAATTGTTTAATCTTTTCCATAGTGCAAAGTTACGGAAATCTTTTAAGTAACGCCTAAGTACATGACAAAATTTGAAAGATGTCGAATTTAGGTATATGATTAGGGTTCATTATGCACTCGGCGATGTAGTCCAGGCCGTACTTGAAGAATGACACGGCCTTTCTCCCGTTCTTGAGTATTCTGATTTTCTTGA